>CAZLBL010000033.1:0-23610 GCA_964557825.1 uncultured Ruminococcus sp. | reverse complement strand
CTACGAAAGGAATATCGGTTATGTCCAAAAATATTTTGATTACCGGCGGCGCTGCCAGCGGCAAGACCCGATGGGCTGTTACATATCTCGCCGCCTGCGACTATGTGCTGTATCTGCGCACTGGCGGCGCAGTGGACTCCGACACGCTTAACCGCATACAGTTCAGCAACAATCAGCACGGCGTGGAGTGGGATATAGTAACAAACGCGCTAAGCGATCCTACACAGTATTTCACCGACCACAAGTTTGTCATCTTCGACAGCCTTGGCGCCTACACCTCAAACGTAATAAAGGAAATGTGTCCTAATGCGGAGGATATGACAGAGGAGCTTCGCAAGGAAATTGAGAAAAAGGTTATTTCCGATGTAACGGATATGCTTGAAGCCATCAAAGAGCGTGACGGCAACATGATAATAATAACGCTTGAAACAGGCTTTTCCGTTATCCCCGAAAACCGCGCACAGGCGGTGTTCAGGGTTATACTGGGCAATATAAATCAGCGTATAGCCAATACCTGCGATGAGGTATTTTTCTCAGCAAGCGGCATACAGTTCCAAATCAAGTAGCCGGATTTATTTTTGAAAGGACGGACTTTATATATGACATTTGAAGAATTTATAATGCAGGCAAGGGAAATGAAAGCCTCTGACATACACCTTACCGTCGGCGCGCCCACCGTTGTAAGAGTAAACGGCGAGCTGCGCAAGTATACAGAATTAAGCGACCAGGTGGTAAACCGCACAATCCTGTCAATACTCACGGCAGAGCAGGAAAAACAGCTTACAGAGGGCAACGATATAGACTTCAGCTTTGAGCTGAAAAACGGTGCAAGACAGCGTGTAAACGTGTTCCGCCAAAGCGGAAAGCTTGCGGCTTGTATTCGTCTGCTTAATGCGGAAATTCCTACGCTTGAGGAACTTAAAATGCCCCCCGCGCTGCTTGAATTTGCAAAAAAACGCCGCGGACTGGTGCTGGTAACAGGTCCTACGGGCGCGGGCAAATCCACAACGCTTGCCGCTATGGTTGAGTATATCAACAAAACGCGCGCCTGCCATATAATCACTATCGAAGACCCGATTGAGTATCGCTACACGCAGCAGAAGGCAACTATTCATCAGCGCGAGCTTGGCAGAGATGTTCCCACCTTTGCAAGCGCCCTAAGAAGCGCACTGAGAGAGGACCCCGATGTTATCCTCATAGGCGAGATGCGCGATTATGAAACTATTTCGCTTGCCATGACGGCAGCCGAAACAGGACACCTTGTGTTCGGTACGCTGCACACCTCAAGCGCCGCACAGACTATCGACCGTATCATTGACGCCTGCCCCACCTATGCGCAGGAGCAGACGCGTTCACAGCTTGCCAACATGATTCAGGGTATCGTTGCGCAGTCGCTGGTTCCCACATCTGACGGAAAGGGCAGAGTTGCCGCGGTTGAAGTTATGGTAGGCACAGACGCGGTTAAAAACCTTATCCGCACCAACAAAATCCCCCAGATGGAGTCTATCATGCAGTCGGCTACATCGCTGGGCATGATTACGCTTAACGACAGCCTTGCAAAGCTGTATCAGAGCAACACAATCACCTATCAGACCGCTATGGAATACTGCACGGACGGCGCCGAAATGGAAAAGAAGCTTATAAGCTCGGCAGCTTCCGCTGTGCGCAGATAAAAAAGCTATCACTAAACAAAAATCCCGCCAAGGCATTTGCGCTTTGGCGGGATTTTTTCAATTGTCCTAACCTTTGTCAGCCGTAGATTTTTTCAAGCCGCTCAATAGTAGGCAGGGTATCGGAAAGTCTGTACTCCTTGCCGTAATCGTCCCTTAAAAGTATCTTGTGGTCGCAAAGCTCGCGTCGCCATGTTACTGGGTCGCCATAGGTGTGCCACTCGTTGATTACCGCATTTACCTCTTTCTCGGTGTATGCCCTGCCGCCTATGAACTTTTCCGACAGCACAACAAGCGCGTGAAGCTTCATCTTGCGCTTTGCAGGAAGCGCTGTAATGCGCCCTGCACCATCAAGAAAGGTTTTAAGCGCCGCTGCACTCTCTCCGCACTTTGAGATACGGCGGTACATTCTCGCGGTGCCGCCGCCCTCCTCGTTCACCATGCAGAGGTAATGAAAACCGCATTTCTCGTAAAAATCCTTATGGTTAGTTATAAGGTAGGCGGTATCAATGCCCATACACGCAAGGTCGGCACACACATAATTCAGAAGATAGCGTGCCAGCCCCTGCCCGCGGTAATCCTCTTCGGTGAAAACCGCGCAGATGTTGGGCGCAAGATCCCTGCGGTCGTGAAAGTCATTCTCTATAACGCCCATGCCTGCGATTATTTTGTCGCCGTCCATAAGTATGTACCACTGCGGCACGCCGTTTTTTATGCGCTGGCAGTCCTCTATACTTTCCAGATATGCGCTTTCATCAACGCCCCATTTTTCATGAAACCAGTGCGATACCGCGCTGTTCATGGTATCGTTATCCCTAAGCGCAATCAATTGATAATTCATATTCCTCCATTCCTTTCTCTGCGGCAAAGGGAACGCTGCGTGCGGCTTTATCACGCTGTCAGCGTTTCAAGCTCCTCTGCCATTGTTTTGATATCCTTAACCATGTTGCCAAGCGTCTGCGTGCCTGCGCTGCTTTCCTCCGTTGCAGCCGCCATATGCTGAACCGCGCCGCAGTTGTTTTCTATGTTGCCCACAACGCTTTCAAGCTTGCCCGAAACGCTTCTGCCGTTTTCTGCAACGCTGCTTATCACGTTGTTCATATCCGCAATGTGACCCGATATCTCCTTGTTGGAGCTGCTGAGCTGCTGCGAGGACGCTTTCATCTGCTCCATGCTTTCCATGCCATCACGGGTAAGCGCGGCGTTTTTCTCCATTGCCGATACCGTGCCGGAAATATTCTCCGTAACCTCACCGATAATTGTGCCAATCTCCGCAGCAGCACCCTTGGTCTGCTCCGACAGCTTTTTGATTTCGGACGCAACCACCGAAAAACCCTTGCCCGCAGCGCCCGCACGCGAAGCCTCTATCGAGGCGTTTATCGCCAGAATATTGGTCTGCATTGAGATATCCGTTATCACCTTGGCAATGCGCACAATCTGCTCCGACTGAAGCGAAAGGCGGGCGATAATCTCGCGGCTTTCCTCTGTACCCTTGAATATTTCGTCCATGCTTGCGCCTGCGCGCGACATATTGCTGTCGTTTTCGGCGGTGATTTTCTCCGCGCGGCGGGTAAGCTCCGCAATGCTGCTGCTCATTTCTGCAAGCTCGCCAAGGCTGTCGGAGATAACGCCCATGTTATCCTCAACCGCCTTTATGTGGTCAAGATTTGCTTCGCTGTCGCGCATAATACCTGTGGTTTCCTCGGCAATGCTGCGGTTTGCAGCCTCCGCAGAGGTGGAAATGCTGTCAAGCTCCGTCACGGTTTCAAGCAGCTTTTCCGACAGCTCAAGCGATTTCTCGCGCATAATGCGCTGCTGTTCCGCGCCCATAAGGTCGCCAAGCATTGAGGTTGTACGCTTGCACAGCATGGTGAATATAGTCGATACAGCAAACAATATCAGCGCGCGCGGAACTATGGCAAACAGCACGGCGTGCTTTAAGTCAGTCATATTATCATCGGTAACATAATCAAGATAAAAAGCGGCAAGCTGTGCGCCCGAAACTCCGACAATTGTGGCAACCGTTGCAAAAATGTTCAGGCGGCTTGAAAAATACAAGCTGGATATTGCAATAGGGTAAACGAAAAGCAGCACTGCATGATATGACAGCGTTATTGCCACATCTGCCGTAAAAAGCATTGCGCACAGAACAATTATGTACTTTACCCAAGCGTCGCTGCGCTTTAGAAAATTAACAATAACGGTGGGGATTAAAAGCATTATCGCACCGATAATGTATGATGCAATCATCACATCAAGCGCAACCACAAATATTCCCGCAATATCAAGCATAAGCACCAGTGCAAACGCCAGTACTGTTATGCGCATTGCTTTTGCCGCTGCTCTGTTGGCGCTGCGTTCGTTTTCTTTAAGAAGTTCCATTCGTATTCCTCCTACATATCATGCGGCAGGCTGCACCATATGGCTTGCAGACAAATCCCTTGCCGCCGCCGCAAAACCGTCCGTTTCAAATCAACAGTTTTATTATACTGCATTTTAATGCCATTGTCAAGACAAGGGCAGATTTTTATTCGGGCGCGGTGAATTATTTTCCGCTCTGCGATTTTATGTGGGTCAGCATTGAGGCAAACGCGCAGGTAAGCATATCCTGAATTTCATCTGCGGCAAAGCTGCACATACCCGTTGCAATCAGCACACCAAGACCGTAGGTGTATATCCAGACGTGCTTGAAAAGCTGCATTGCGTCATCACGCGAAAGCGAATAATCGCGCTGTATAAAATCAATAGACTGCACCGCAGGGTCGCCCAGACGTTCAAACATATCGTCAAAGCTTCCGGCTTCGGGCTGCTCGCTCATAAACAGCAGGCGATAAAGCTTGGGCTGCTCTATTGCAAAAAGTATCATCTGCACGCCGATACGCTTGAATGCGGAAATATTATCCCCGACCTTCTGCGAATACTCGCCAAAGCGGGCAAAAGCCGCCTTGCGCACCTCCATCAGCACCTCTTCCATGTTTTTGAAAACGGTGAATATCGGTCTTGCGGAGCTTCCAAGCGCTGCACCAAGCGCCCTTGACGTAAGCGCGCGTATACCCTTATCTGCGGCTATTTTAAGCGCCGCGTCTACAATTTCTTCTCTTGTGAATTTTGGTTTTTGTGGCATGACTTTTCCTTTCAAAATCATATGTTTTACATCAGTATTATATCACTGTTATTCTATTTTGTCAAGTGGCAGAGAAAAAATTTCCCTCCCGATTGTTTCGGGAGGGAAAGCAGAATTATTCGGCGCTGTACGGATATGTCAGTTCAACCGAGGAAAGCACTCTTTCAATGGTATCCTGCGAAATGCCATTATCCGAAATAAAATTCAAGCTGATGTAAAACCCGCTGCGTTCAATTACATAGTGGTACATATCATAGCTGCCGTCATGCGAATATCTTTCGGGAACTGAAGTATGGATAAAATAGACGTATGGGGCATTTTCGCCGCCCTGCCGCTCGTCATTTACGGTAATGGTACTGCCGTGAGCAAGGTCTGTCCGGAAAACACTTGTATCTATGCCGCAGTCTGTACTCCACAGTGCGCCAAGCTCAAACATCTTGCCGTATGCATAGGTTGCAACGCTTTCGCTGCGCTCCCAGCTATCGGGAAGGGAAAAGCTTATGGCAGCATTTTTGGTGTATTTCTCCGAGGGAATATAGCTGCCCGCGCCGTCCGGCTCAACAACAGGCAGGCTCTGCGTATAGCTGTTCATTACGGTGGAATTGATATCCCCGCCCCGCTTAAACGAAAGCGTATCGCCGTCAAGCACAAGCTCGCCTATTGCGGCAGGTTCGTCCGTGTTAAAATATGTTTCGCGAACCATAAGCGGAGTAAGGCCGTTGTACACTATCGCATAGTCATGGTTAAACCTGTCAGACAGCTCATAATACTTTTTCGCCGCATAATCATACACCGCTATGCGCGTATCCACAAAGCCCGAGCCATAGCTTAAAACTGCGCATATCTCGCGTATTCCGTCGCCGTTGAGATCGGAAAGGTAAACGTCCCATATCGGCATACCGCTGATAACAGCTTGCTCATTGCCGCTTTCATCAACCGCCGTTATATTGGAATTTGTGTACACAAACTTAACCTCGGGAAGCCCCTCGATATAAAAGCTGCGCGTATTGCGCGGATATCCGCCGCTGTAAAAATTCCGTTCCAGCACCCTTATATCACTGTAATTTTTATCAAGCATTTCCTGATAGGTTTCCTCTATAACTTCCCCATCTTCAACGGGAGAAGCGTCAGCCTTATCCTCCGCATTTGCACCAAGCGAAGCCAGAATAAGCGCCTTAAGTTCGTCTGTGCTTTCATCAAATGTGCAGAAGATATCGTTTTTGAAATCGCCGTCCATGTCAAGATTTACCATAAGGCTGTCGGCATATGCCGCTTTATATTGCTCATACTCCGCTTCGGAAATATCAATCCGGTTATCGCCGTCGCAAAAGTACCAGCTTATTTCCTCGCCGTCAAAACCTATCGCCTTGACTTCCATAGCTAAATCAAGATAAGATTTGTTGATTGTATAATAGCATTCCGAAATTTCAAACGAGCCGGAATAGCTTTCGTACATTGTGTTTATATGCAGATACTCGCCGCTGTCGGTGCTGCCGTATCCAAATTGCCAGCCGCCGTAATATCCGCCAAGTTCCGTAATGTTGTCCTCATAAAGTCGGTACAGTTCAACCGCGTTTGTCTTATATGCCGGATAAACAATTCCCGTAAGATAGCTGCCGTCCTCAAGCGGGAAGCTGAACACGCTTGCTTCCGCCTTTATCATACCGCCCTCCAACGGAAGCTGTTCCCATTTTTCAACCCACAGCTTTGCAAGCTTTTCGCTTAGCGCTTCTTTCTGCTCATCGCTGATTTCGATGTGCGCGTCTTGCGTAGGAGCGCTGTAATAAATCAGGCTTTCATATTCCTCGGCGCATTTCAGCGTAAAGGCGTCGAAATCAATATCGGCTCTTACCTGCGTGCCGTTGATATCAAACACTATGCTGTCGCCATCGACAGTAAAGCTTCGCGAAAGGTTAAACCTGCACTCGTCAGCGTTATCATAACGTCCTATGCTTTCAATTCTGCCGTCCTTTACAGCATAAAGAGCCGCCTGCGTTATGCCATTTTCCTCGCGGGCGGAAAGCAGTACGCTGCCGCTTTCAAGCTCAATCACATTAAAATAGCCGTCATCGGAGGTTTTGGAGAACTCTGTTCCTTTCTGCTCAATCGTATAGCCGACAGGAATTATTCTGCTGTCAGTAAAAATGCCGTTTTCGAAAATTTCAAGGGTGCAGTTTCCCCAATAAACGCTTTCGGTTTCGGACAAGACATCAACAATTATCCCAAAATCATAATGTGTTTCGCCGTATCTCAGCATGCCGCCTTTCATAGCAAGCCTGCCGTCCGCAGTTGTATACCACAATGTATCGAATTGGGACTCTATCGGCGGAGCAGTGCGGTTTCCCACAAGCGAAGCCACACCCCATATGCCCAGACCGACCGCAGCAGCGGCTGCACACACCGCCGCTGCGGTTTTCCACGGGTTTTTCTTCCCTGCAGTAAGCTTTACCGCTTTTGCGGAATGCTCCTCATACTCCATGGGCTGCGACCACGAAGCCTTATCATACTCCGCAAGCAGCTTTTCCTTTGCCGCTGCCCTGAAATCCTCGGAGAGCGCTATTTTATTGTAAGCTGACTTAAGTTCGTTTTTGTTCATATTGTTTCCCCCTCCAGACTTATTTTCAGCGCACTTCTGCCTCGCTCCAGCCGCTTGTAAACAGCATTTACACTTATACCAAGCGCACGGGCTATTTCCTCTGCGGACATATCCTCATAATAGAACATATAAACCGTGGTTTTAAGCTTATCGGGCAAGCGTATAACCATATCAAGCACATCGTACTCGTTCTCGCTTAACGGAGCTGACAGAGTATTCTGCAAAAGCTCGTCCAGCGGCGCGGTGCGGCTAACCCTTGCCGACTTTACCACATTTATGGCTCTGTTTTCGGCGGCGCGTATCAGCCACCGCTTTATGTGCAGCTCGTCATTGAACGCGCTTTGCTTCATAAGCGACATAAATACGTCCATGACGATATCCTGCGCCTCCTCGCGGTTGCGGACAATATTAAACGCTATCCGGTACACCATATCCGAATAGCTGTCAAACAATCCGCCGATTATCTCTTTGGAAACAACAACCATATGTTCACCCTCCCCATTGTTGTTAATAGTCATGAGCAAAACGCAGACTTTGCAAAACGATACCACGATATATTGAGTTTTGATTGTGCTTTTGCGTCAATGTATTGTTTTTATCCTTGGGCAAATTGGAGTTTTGCTCATGGATATTGCGAACAGAAACCATGTAAATTTGTTTTCTGTTTAATATTATAACATCTCAGCGGGCAGGAAGCTGACATTTTTCATAAAAAATTTTTTTATTCCCCGCCGTACGGCAAAAACGGAATTTTTGCCGTAACATTATTGACAAAATTCAATAGCAGATGTATAATTAGAATGTATCAATATCTTATACGGAGGCTTAATCATGGCTATTTTAGTAACCGGCGGCGCGGGCTTCATCGGCTCGCATACTTGCGTGGAGCTGCTTAATGCGGGCGAAGAAATCGTTGTAATGGACAACTTCTACAACTCCAACCCCAAAGCGCTTGACGGAATAAAATCAATAACAGGCAAGGATTTTAAGTTTTATGAGGCGGATATGCTTGATATGGCCTCTGTTGACCGCATTTTTGCCGAGAACGATATAGAGGCGGTTATACATTTTGCAGGCTACAAGTGCGTGCCCGAAAGCGTTGAAAAGCCGCTGATGTATTACTCCAACAACCTGCGCGGCACATTCAACATTCTGGAGTGCATGAAAAAATACGGCTGCACAAGGTTTGTTTTCAGCTCCTCGGCAACGGTTTACGGCATTCCCGCCACTGTTCCCGTAAAGGAAGATTTTCCGCTTTCCGCAATAAACCCCTATGGCAGCACAAAGCTGATTATAGAGAACCTCTGCCGCGAAATGGCAGCGGCAAGCGACAAGTGGAGCATGATACTGCTGCGCTACTTCAACCCCGTAGGCGCTCATGAGAGCGGTCTTATCGGCGAAGACCCCAACGGTATTCCCAACAACCTTATGCCAATTGTGCTTGACAAAGCGGCAGGAAAACGCGATGTTCTGGCAGTTGCGGGCAATGACTATCCCACCCCCGATGGCACCTGCGTGCGCGACTATATCCACGTTGTAGACCTTGCAAAGGGTCATGTTGCAGCAATCACAAAGGCAAGGAACTCAAAGGGCGCGCTTGCATATAACCTCGGTACGGGCAACGGTTATTCCGTTCTGGAGATACTCAACACATTCCAGCGCGTAAACAATATTGACCTTGGCTATGTAATCGGTCCGCGCCGTCCTGGCGACGCTGCCGCTACATATGCAGACCCCTCCCTTGCTGAAAAGGAGCTTGGCTGGAAGGCTGAAAAAACGCTTGAAGAAATGTGCCGTGACGCATGGAATTTCAGACAGCTTCGTGACAAGGCAGATATATAAGCAATAAAATGAATTTTGAAACAGCAATGTGCGGCGTCGGTTTCGGCGCCGTATTCATTTGAGAGGAGAAAAAATGCCCCGAATAATCGAAATTTCCGATATCAGCGTACCGCAGCTTGAGGTATATTCGCAATTGTCCGAGCCGCAGCTTCTGCACTATTTTGAACCGCAGGCGGGAATTTTTATCGCAGAAAGTCCCAATGTAATAGGTCTTGCGCTTGGCGCAGGCTATCAGCCGCTTTCGCTTCTGCTGGAGAAGCGGCATATTGAGGGACAGGCGCGGGATATCATAGAAAGGTGCGGTGATATTCCGATATTTACCGCCGAAGAAGATATTCTTACGCAGATTACGGGTTTCCGGCTTACGCGCGGTGCTCTTTGCGCCATGAGGAGAAAGCCACTGCCCGCTGCCGCCGAAATCTGCGCGGGTGCGCGGCGCATTGCTGTACTGGAGAACGTGGTAAATCCCACAAACGTGGGCGCGATTATCCGCTCGGCAGCGGCTCTTGGTATTCAAGCAGTGCTGCTCACCACGCCGTGCAGCGACCCGTTATACCGCCGCGCGGCAAGAGTAAGCATGGGAACGGTGTTTCAAATTCCATGGACATATTTAGCGGACGGGGATTATATGGCGCAGCTTCAAAATCTTGGCTTCAGCACGGCGGCAATGGCGCTGTCGGATAATTCAATAAGCATTGCCGACAAGCAGCTTAAAGCAGAAGAAAAGCTTGCGATTATACTGGGAACAGAGGGCGCGGGGCTTTGCGCAGATACCATTGCAAGGGCGGACTATACCGTTAAAATCCCGATGGCGAACGGCGTTGACTCGCTTAATGTGGCGGCAGCAAGCGCGGTGGCTTTCTGGGAACTTGCAAAATAAAAAAACAGAGGGACTTTTGCAAAAGCAAAGTCCCTCAAACTGTATATCCGATTAAAAATTACTTGCCGACAGCAGCCTTAGCCACAGCCACGATATTGTCTGCGCACAGACCAAACTCCTTAAGAAGTGCAACAGCAGGACCGCTGTGACCGAATGTATCCTTTACGCCTATCTTGATAACGGGTACGGGGCACTCCTCGGTGACAACATCTGCAACAGCAGAGCCAAGTCCGCCGATAATGCTATGCTCCTCAACGGTGATAATCTTTCCTGTTTCCTTTGCCGCCTTGATGATAATATCGCGGTCGATAGGCTTGATGGTGTGGATATTGATTACACGCGCGTCAATTCCCTGCTCTGCAAGAGCCTTGCCTGCCTCCATAGCCTCAGCAACCATAAGACCCGTTGCGATGATGGTGACGTCTTTGCCGTCCTTAAGCTGAACGCCCTTTCCGACCTCAAACTTATAAGAAGCCGCGTCGTTGAATATAGGCGCTGCAAGTCTGCCAAATCTCATGTAGGTGGGACCTACATAATCAGCCATTGCAAGCACAGCCGCCTTTGCCTCAACATCGTCTGCAGGGTTGATTACCGTCATTCCGGGAATGGCTCTCATAAGCGCGATATCCTCATTGCACTGGTGGGAAGCGCCGTCCTCTCCAACGGAAATGCCCGCATGGGTTGCGCCGATTTTTACGTTAAGATGGGGGTAGCCTATGCTGTTGCGCACTATTTCAAACGCTCTGCCTGCCGCAAACATTGCAAAAGAGCTTGCAAAAACAAGCTTTCCTGTGGTTGCGATACCTGCCGCAACGCCCATCATATTTGCCTCGGCAATGCCGCAGTCGTAAAATCTGTCGGGATATGCTTTCTTGAATGTGCCTGTTTTGGTTGCGGCAGCAAGGTCTGCGTCCAGCACCACAAGGTCGGGGCGCTTCTCGGCGAGCATTACAAGCGCTTCGCCGTAGCTGTCACGGGTAGCTTTCTTTTCCATATTTCTCAATTCCTTTCGGTGTGATTACTTTTCTAACTCTGCAAGGTGAGCCTTAAGCTCGTCCATAGCCTGCGCGTACTCCTCGTCATTGGGAGCCTTGCCGTGCCAGCCTACCTGATTTTCCATAAAGGAAACACCCTTGCCCTTTGTGGAGCGCTGAATGATAACGGTGGGCTTGTTTAGAACGGTTTCAGCCTCGTTGAACGCCTTTTCTATCTCATCAAAATCATGACCGTTTATGTTGATAACGTGCCAGCCGAACGCTTCAAACTTCTCATCAATGGGATACGGACTCATGACATCACCGATTTTGCCGTCAATCTGAAGTCCGTTGTTGTCAACAACCGCAACAAGGTTGTCAAGCTGATAGTGCGCCGCAAACATTGCAGCCTCCCATACCTGACCCTCCTGAATTTCACCATCGCCAAGAACGGCGTAAACCTTATAGGTTTCGTTGGAAATCTTGCCGGAAAGCGCCATGCCGCAGGCTGCGGAAATACCCTGCCCAAGCGAGCCTGTACTCATATCCACGCCGGGAACCTTGCCTCTTACGGGGTGACCCTGAAGGCGGGAATCAATCTTGCGGAGAGTTTTCAGTTCCTCAACGGGGAAAAATCCTCTGTGCGCAAGGCAGGCATACAGCGCGGGCGCGGTATGACCCTTGGAAAGCACAAGTCTGTCGCGGTCTGCCATATCGGGATTTGCGGGGTCAACGTGCATTCTGTTCATATACAGATACGTCAGTGTGTCAGCAACGGAAAGCGAGCCGCCGGGGTGTCCCGCCTTGGCGTTATAAACGCCCTCAACAACGCCCATTCTGACCTTTGTTGCAGCTATTTCAAGCTGCTTTTTCAGTTGTTCGTCCATGTTTAGTCCTCCTGTATTAAAATTGCTTTCGCAATTGTATTCAACGATTTCTCGTCTTTTTACCGATTGTTTAGGGCAATCGAATTTTGCGGCTGCCTACATTTTTTCAATGCGGTCGATTATTTCGCAGATTGCGCCGCTGTTGTTATCGCACACCACGATATCCGCCGCCGCCCTTACTGACGGCTGTGCGTTTGCAACCGCCGCGCCAAGGTCTGCCGCCTGTATCATGTGTGTATCGTTCATAAAATCGCCCGCCGCAACCGTAAATCTGTCCTGTGCGCCTATCGTGCGGATAAGCTCACGATAGCCTGCCGCCTTGTCTATGCCATTGGGCAGGCATTCAAAGAACATAGGCGCGGAGCGAACCCACTGCACACCGCCAAAATCGGCATTTTCCGCTACAAAGCTCTCAAGTGCGTCCATTTTTTCGGGCGGATATGCAAAAAGCACCTTAAGCCAGCCGCCGCGCGGGATATCCGCAAGCGCCGTCATTTCAGCCGCGACGTTTTCCAAGTCCATGTGCCACTGCTCGGTTTCGTTAAGAAACGGGACATAGACCGAATGCTCGCGCAGCACCTCAACGCCTATATCGGGGAAACGCTCGGTTATGCGGTTTATGATATCAACCGCCTGCCAGCCGATTTCGCAGCTCCAAAGGAACTTATCCTCCGCAAAGTCATAGACCGCCGCGCCGTTGAACAGCACTGCAGGCGAAGCAAGCTTCAGCTTTTCAGCAACAGAACGCGCCATTGAATACCCGCGCCCCGTTGCAATGGTGAATATTCCGCCGCCCGCGCGGAAGCGGTCAATCGCGGCAAGGTCTTTCGGAAGTATCTGCTTTTCGTCTGTAAGCAGCGTTCCGTCAAGGTCGGTCATAAAAATAACCTTGCTGAAATCCATCGTCAGTCCTCTATCGTTTTAAGAAATTTTGTGAAGTAATCAGGCAGCGCGCTTTCAAACTCCATATATTCGCCCGTTCGCGGGTGAACAAAGCCGAGTTTTTTTGCGTGCAGGCACTGCCCCATCAGCCACTTTGGCTTGCCGTTTCCGTAAACCTCATCGCCGGCAACAGGGTTGCCTTTATACGCCATGTGAACGCGTATCTGGTGGGTTCTGCCCGTTTCAAGCCGCACACGGATATGCGTATATCCCGCATATCTTCTGATAACGGAATAATGCGTTACCGCCTCGCGTGAGTTTTCCAAGGTTACACACATTTTTTTGCGGTCGTTTTTGCTTCTGCCGATAGGCGCGTTTATTGTTCCGTCCTCTTTGACAGCGCCGCACACCACCGCCTCATACTCGCGCGTGAAGCTGTGCTGCTTTATCTGCTCAGAAAGACCTATATGCGCCAAATCGTTCTTTGCCACCATCAGCAGACCGCTGGTGTCCTTGTCAATCCTGTGGACTATGCCGGGGCGTATCTCTCCGTTTATTCCCGAAAGGCTTTCACCGCAATGGAACATCAGCGCATTTACAAGCGTGCCGCTGTAATGCCCTGCCGCAGGGTGAACCACCATGCCCTTGGGCTTGTTTACAACAAGCAGGTCGCTGTCCTCATAAACAATTTCAAGCGGGATATCCTCGGGCAGTATATCAACGCTTTGCGGCTGTGGCAGCGTTATCTCAATAAGCGCGCCGCTTTTCGGCACGTCCTTTTTGCTTGCCGCAGCGCCGTCCACCAGCACCGCGCCGTCCTCGATAAGCTTAGCCGCCGCGCTTCTGGAAAGCTCCGTCTGCTCGGAAATAAGCTTGTCAAGCCTTACTCCGCCCGCCGCGTAAAATTCAATTTTCTCCATCTTCAGCTGTCTTTTCAGGGCGATTATCGGCGTTTTCGGACTTTGCGCCCGACTTTTTCGCCTTGATTTCATTTATCTCGTCAATTATTACCAGTACGCACAGCAAAATGCCGCCGCACACGGCGCAGATATCAGCAAAATTGAAAATGGCGAAATTTATTATCCTGACGTCTATAAAATCAACTACATTGCCATCATTGAATATACGGTCTATAAGATTGCCAACGCCGCCGCCTATAATCAGCGCAAATGAAAATATATACCACGGACGGCGGACATGCTTAAGCACCATTGCGCAAAGCATTGCGCCCATCATCAGCGAGGTTACGCAGATAAGCATTTCCGTCTGCCCGCCAAACATACTGAAGGCAGAGCCGTCATTAAGATAATACGAGAAATTAAGCACCTCTGTATCGCCGAATTTTATCAGATGAATGGAGTTGTGCAGCTCCATATTTTCCACCACAAGCCATTTTGTCAGCCTGTCAATCCCCACAAGCACGGCAGAAAGCAGCAGCGACAGTATCACCAGCCTGTTTACCTGCTTATCGGATAGCTTTTTGTTTTCCAATAATAGTTCCCCTTATACATTTACGGCGCGGCAGCCGTGCCGAAATACAACAGGGGAAGGGGCAAACCCCTCCCCCCGAATTATTTTTTACTTGCCAAAATCAACGATAACCGCAGCACAGCGCGCGCAGAGATTGTTATGTCCCGCAACCGTGCCTACTGTTCTGTTATGAGTCCAGCAGCGGTCGCACATTGCGCCCTCTGCCTTTTCAACGGTAAGCGAAACGCCCTCAACAGCACCCTTGAACTCGCCCTCGCCGACAGCCACGTCTACATAGGAAACGCCGAACACAGCCGCAAGCTCGTCGTATGCGGAAAGTTCTGCAACGGTCTTTTCGTCTGCGTAAAGCTTGACGCCTGCTTCAAGCGCCTTGCCGATAACGCCTGCGGTTCTCTTTTCCTCGAGAGCCTTAAGAACATCATCGCGCACTGCATGGATTTTGCTCCACTTTGCCTCAAACGCTTCATCAACGGCAACGCCTGTCTTTTCAGCCATGCTGTTGAACGGTACACCGCGAAGGTCGTCTGTTGACCTGTGGGGCATATACTGCCAGATTTCATCGGCGGTGAACGTAAGGATAGGCGCAATAAGCCTTACAAGGGAATCAAGAATGATAAACATTGTTGTCTGTACGGCTTTTCTCTTTTCGCTCTTTTCAGCGTCGCAGTAAAGCGTATCCTTGACGATATCCAGATAGAAATTAGACATATCAACAACGCAGAAGCTGTGAATTGCATGATATGCAAGGTAGAAATCAAAGCTTTCATAGGAAGCTCTTACCTTGTCAATAACCGCGTCAAGGCGGGAAAGCGCCCACTTGTCCACATCGCTGAGCTTGTCAAGGGATACCATCTCGGTATCGGGATTAAAGCCGTTCTTGTCGCCAAGGTTGCCGAGAATATATCTTGCGGTGTTTCTTATCTTTCTGTATGCTTCGGAAAGCTGCTTCAGCATATCCTGCGATACTCTCATATCATTGTGGAAGTCAAGCGAAGCCACCCACAGACGCAGAACGTCTGCGCCGTACTGCTTTATAACCTCCTCGGGCAGGATAACATTGCCCTTGGATTTGTGCATCTGCTCGCCCTTGCCGTCAACTACCCAGCCATGAGTGCATACTGCCTTATAGGGAGCCTTACCCGTTGTTGCAACGGAAGTCAGCAGTGATGACTGGAACCAGCCTCTGTACTGGTCGCAGCCCTCAAGATACAGGTCGGCAGGCCAGTGAAGCTCCGGACGCTCCTCTACAACAGCCGCATGGGTAACGCCGGAATCGAACCATACATCAAAAATATCCATTTCCTTGCGGAACTTTGTGCAGCCGCACTCGCACTTTACATCGGCGGGAATAAAATCGGAAACATCATGGCTGTACCATGCGTCCGAGCTTTCCTTGCGGAACAGGTCTGCGGTTGCCTTGATGGTTTCATCGTTTACAACGGTAGCGCCGCAATCCTCACAGTAGAGCATGGGAATGGGAACGCCCCATCTTCTCTGTCTGGAAATGCACCAGTCAGAACGCATATTAACCATGTTCTTTATGCGCTCCTCGCCCCACTCGGGAATCCACTTTACTTCCTCGATAGCCTTTACAGCCTCGTCCTTGAACATATCAACATTGCAGAACCACTGGTCGGTAGCGCGGTAGATGATAGGCTCATGGCAGCGCCAGCAGTGCGGATAGGGATGGACAATCTTCTGCATTGCAAGCAGTGTGTTATCGTCCTCAAGGCGCTGTGCAATAACCTTGTTTGCGTCAGAGGTCTTAAGTCCTGCAAAGGGGCCTGCTTCCTCGGTGAGAATACCCTTTTCGTTTACGGGAACTACAATATCAAACATTCCCTTGTACTTCATGCAGACCTCAAAGTCCTCAACACCGAAGCCGGGCGCGGTATGAACGCAGCCTGTACCGCTGTCAAGCGTTACATGGTCGCCAACGATAACGGGGGACTTTCTGCCCATAAAGGGGTGGTTAGTTTCTATAAACTCAAGCTCTGCGCCTGTGAAGCTGCCAACAGTGGAGTATTTCTTGATTCCAACAGCGTCCATAACGGTGGAAACAAGGTCGGAAGCCATCAGCAGGTACTCGCCGAAGGACTTGCTTTCCTCGTCCTCAACCTTGACAAAGGTGTACTCATAGTTAGGGCCAAGGCAGATTGCAAGGTTGCCGGGGAGCGTCCATGTGGTGGTTGTCCAGATAACCACATAAGCCTTGGAAAGGTCTATGCCAAGGCTGTCAAACTTACCCTTGCCGTCAGACAGGGGGAACTTTACATAGATGGAATAGCAGGGGTCGTCCTGATACTCAATTTCAGCCTCTGCAAGCGCGGTGTTGCAGTCTGCGCACCAGTAAACAGGCTTAAGTCCCTTGTAGATATAGCCTTTCTTTACCATCTTGCCGAATACTTCAATCTGCTTTGCCTCAAACTCAGGCTTGATAGTAAGATAAGGGTTATCGAAATCACCCCAGACGCCAAGGCGCTTGAACTGCGCTTTCTGGTCGTCAAGGCAGGAAAGTGCGAACTCACGGCAGCTTTTGCGGAGCTGAACAGGGTCGATACTGCCGCTGTCAGCGCCAATCTGCTTTATAGCCTTAAGCTCTATGGGCAGACCATGGCAGTCCCAGCCGGGAACATAGTAAGCGTCATAGCCTGTCATGCTCTTGTATTTTACAATTATATCCTTTAATATCTTGTTCAGCGCTGTGCCGATATGGATATTTCCGTTTGCATAGGGAGGTCCATCGTGAAGCGTATAGGACGGCTTGCCCTTGTTTTTCTCCGCCAGCGCATAGAAAATGCGGTCTTTCTCCCATTTATCAAGCATTTCAGGCTCTCTTTTGGGCAGATTGCCCCTCATGGGGAACTCGGTCTGCGGAAGATTGAGTGTGCTGTTAAAATCCTCTGACATCGTAGTTATCTCCTTGTAAGCTTAAGGCATACGCCTTTATTTATTTACACAGCTTTGTCCGCAAAAGCGGACAAACTGCTATATTCGGTTACTTATGCTTGCCGAACTGAAGGTCGCCGTGGCGCTGCTTTTTCTCGGAATTTGCATTGAAAAACGGCAGGTCAAACTCGCCTGTCTTTACAGCGTCATCGCTCTCGGGAACGCTCTTGAAAGGCTCCTCGGCAGGCTCTGCGGGCAGCTTTTCCTCTGCGGGCTTTGGCTGCTCAGGCTCGGGCTTCTTTTCTTCCTTTACGGGGCTTGGCTTTGCGGCAGGCTTCTGGGCGGCGGTCTTTACCTCCTCCTTACGCTTTGCCGCAGCGGCAACAGCTGCCTTTGCGCGCTCTGACTCGCGTTTTTCAACCTCCTGCGCGGCCTGCTTTACAAACTCGTTCTCGCAGGTTTCGGGAAGCTTTTCGATAAGCTCTATTTCTGCCTTATATGCAGCAATTATGCGGTTTCTGTACTCGTCTGCTTCCTTGCGGGTTCTCTGGAGAACCGTCTGCTGAAGCTCGGTCTGGCGCTGCATAAGGGTGCGTATTTCCTCTGCCTTTGCGCGCGCTTCCTTTACAAGCTTGTCCGCACGCTCGTTAGACTCCTTGGTGATACGCTTTGCGTACTCATCGGCGTCCTTTTTCATCTTTTCGGTCTTTTCTGTGACCTCTTTAAGCTGCTTTGCAACGGACTCGTCCGTTTCCTTTTTCAGCTTTTCGGCACTGGTCTTTGCCTCGTTTATTATCTGGTTGCCCTGCTTCTGTGCCATAAGAAGCGCGTCTTTAAGGGCGTCCTCATCATCGCGGTATTCGCGTATCTTATCGGCAAGAACCTCAAGCTTGCGCTCAAGCTCGTTCTTCTCCTTCTGAAGCTGCGCGTACTCGCTGGAAATTTCTCTGAGAAATTCATCAACATCATCGGTCTTGTAGCCGTTGAAGGTCGCCTTTTCAAAGCGCCTTGCCAGTATATCCTTTGCGTTCATTGGTTATTCTTCCTTCCTAAAGCACTGATTTACGGCGGTTTTAACAAGCGAACCGACCGACTGAAGCATCTGCTTTTCAGATGTATTTATCAATTATTATGCGTATTCTGCCCTTTCGGCTTTCTCCGACAACCTCCGACAGGCGAAACCTGCCGAAGCCCCTCACCGAGATTACAGTGTTCTCCTTCACCTCGGCGCTGACGTTCAAGCATGGAGAAAAGTCCGCATTTACCATTCCTGATTTTATCAGCGATGCGGATTTCTCCCTTGATGTATTTATTGCCGCGCTGACTACACAGTCAAGCCGCAGCGACGCCACTGTTGCGTCTATACGCTTGGTCTGCTGAACGGGAAGCGGCATTGTTATGCCGTTCTCACAGCTTACCCCGACATTTCCTGCCTTACCCATTGCCGCAACAAGCTGCGCCGCAGTTTCATGCACGAAAACCACAGCATAGCCCTGCGCCGTCAATATATCGCCAAGCAGCTCCCGCTTTATGCCAAGCGAAAGCAGCGCGCCAAGAAAATCCCTGTGCGAAAGCGCATCGCGCTGCCTGAACTTAAAGGTAAGCGGTACGATAGGAAACACGTCCGCAGGATTAAGTCCATCGGCATAAGTATTCTCAAGAAAGCCGCAGATTACCCGCGCCGCGCCGTCATACCCGCCGAAAAAGCAGGGACTGCCCTTTACCGCGCTGTCGGCAACAGCCGCCTCACGCTCGTTAAGGAATGCCGAAAATCTCGGCACGCCAGACTTTACGCTGAGCCGCTGCAAATCGGCGATATGCGCGGAAAGATAGCGCTCGTCCTCATTCAAAAGTGAAAAACTCACCTAATCAATCAAACTGCTCGTACTCTACAAGGTCGCCCTGAAGGCTTACATTTCTGGGGGTTACAGTATATGTGCAGCTTGCAATCTTCTCCATCTTGCCGTCTATAACAGCGATAACGCCTGTCATAAAGTCAACTATTCTCATTCTTGCCTCGGCGGTAACGTTGTCAAGGTTAAGGATAACGATAGCGTTTTCCTTCAGGAAGCGAACAGCCTCCTTCATAATCTCATCGTAGTTCTTGGGCTTAAGCACAACAAGAGTAGAACCGCCAATGGAAGCGCTGCCGTGCATATTGATAACCTTTTCGCTGCTTCTGGGAGAGGAAGCAAACTTAGGCGCGCTTACGCTTTCAGCTTCTGCCTCTGTAACAGCGGAGGAAGATGTGTCTACAAACTCCTCATAATCCTCTGCATACTCATCGTCGCTCTGACGAAATCTTGCAAATAAATCTCCTAATGCCATGATATTTTCCTCCAATTTTTTTATTTTGTATATTTTCTATATCCAAACAGGCCTGAGCCTATCCGGATAATTGTGGACCCATATTTTATCGCTGCAGCATAATCCCCCGACATACCCATGGAAAGCGTGTCAAACAGGAAATTTTCCCCGCTGCTGTTTTGCGGAGGTTCAGCCTTTATGCCCTCAAAAAGGCTCTGCATTTCTGCAAAGACCTCCTCGCCGCAGCCAGGCGGCGGTATGGTCATAAGACCGCGCAGCCTGATATTGGGAAACTTAAGCACCTCGCCGCAGAAATCCCTTACACTGCCCGCAGAAATTCCACCCTTGGTGTCCTCTCCGCCGATATTAACCTCTGCCAGTATATCCATGACAATCCCGTGCTGAGCGGCGCGGCGGCTGATTTCCTGCGCCAGCCGCACACTGTCAACGGAATGTATCATTGAAACCTTGTCAATTATGTATTTTACCTTGTTTGTCTGAAGTCCGCCGATAAAATGCACCTCTGCATCTTTATAGCTGCCGCGCTTGTCAAGAAACTCCTGCACGCGGTTTTCTCCAAGCAGGTCTGCGCCAAGGTCAATTGCACAATTTACGCGCCCCGCGTCAACGGTTTTGGTCACCGCCATCAGCTTTACCGCGTCTATTCTGCCCGCGTCCGCCATAGCCTGCTTTATATCGGCGCGGATTTTTTCATAATTCTCCCGTATGTCGGAAAAATCAGTTTGTGTATTACTCAACAACTTGTCCATCGTGCAAATCCTTGCCCTCTGTTACAATCTCATCGTAAAGCTTAACGTACTCCTCGCCGCCCTCCTGTGAGCAGATTATATAATCCTCGCCCCAGTAGACAACGTTGATTTTGCGGAACGCCAAGCTGCTTCCGCGCACTATATACACGCCCTGCTCGCCGTCATCATTATAGCGGATAGCCTCGCGTGAAATTCTGAGTCCCCCATAGCTGTTTACAACCAGCTTGAAGCGGGCGGTGCGCCCCTCGACAACAGCGGAATTAAGCCTGTCGCACTGAAAAACATACACAGCCGTATTGTCACCGCGGCCTGTATCGTTTATCGAAACCACGGTTGCCTCAAGCAGCGTATTCTGCGTGCCTACGCGCAGCGTAACCATACTGCCCTCATACACGCCAAACAGCCTGCTGCTGTCAAGCACACAGGCAACGCGCCAGTGGTAATCCTCTATAAGCTTTCCAACAGCGTTTTTGTTGGAGGAAATCTCCGGCACGGCAATTATTTTCTCAATATCAGCGGCGGCTATGCTGTCCGCATCGTCATACGAAAGCTTGTCCTCATAGCCATCAACGCTGCTGACAAAATAACCCGCGCCATTTGCATAGACGCTCTGCACATCGCCCGAAAGCTGCGTTTTAAGCTGGGACTGCTGCTGCTGAAGCTCCGTGATGCGCTCGGCATAGCCGTTGCTTTCGCCGCGCGCAATCTCGCGCTTGCACAGCACTTCAAGCATCTGATTTGAATAATCATCAGCCGCGCCGTAATCACCGTTTATAATGCACTCCATAAGCTGCGAATGGGCGGAATTTATCTGGCTTGTTATGGTTTCAAGCTGGGAATTGTCTGTACCGACAAGCTTCTGCGCCTCTGTCAGTACGGCAATCTGCTCGTCAAGCTCCTCTATGCGGCTGCGCAGCTCTATATCGTTCTCGTTTTTGTAGCGATAGGCGATTATTGAGCTGTTGCCGACCTTTGAGCCGTCCTCATGCACATAATTAAGCACACCGGAACCAGCGCTGTAAATAACGCTTTCATTTCGCAGGTACACTCCGTCAAAGGGAATGTCCTCGGTCATATCGTAAACATAGGCGGTTTCCGTCCTGATATCGCTGCCGCCCGTAAAAAACACCTGCCCGAGGAAAAACACAATGACAAAGGCGGAAAGCACCACGATTATTGCGGTTGTCCAGCGGGATTCCATTATTCTTCGTCAGACCTGTCGTAAGCGTCAAGTATGGAAATGGGCTTAAGCGGGGTAACGGTAGAAATTGCGTGCTTGTAGATAAGGTTCTGCTTGCCATCGGTATCAAGGATAACGGTGTAGTTATCAAAACCCTTTACAATGCCCTTGAACTGAAATCCGTTAGTGATATAGATAGTTACAGGTATCCTGTCCTTTCTTGCCTGATTAAGGAACACGTCCTGAAGATTTATGTCTTTTGCCATAATTAACCACCTTTTCTAATATCTGTAACGCAGGGTACGGAACTCCGCGCATAGTTCCCCAACTATATAGAACCAGTATAACATACTTTTTTCAAAAAAGCTATAATTTTTTTGAAATTTTTTTCAAAATTCATAAAATATTATGGAATATGCTGTATTTCAATAGCGGTTATAGGTTATTTTGCGAAAAAACTTCAGTATGCGGCGCGTCTATAATCGCGCGTGCTTTCTCCACCGCCTGCGACAAGCCGTCCGTATCCAAAAGGATAATTCTGTGTATCCTTGGGTCGCGCCTGAACCACGTCATCTGTCTTTTGGCGTACTGGCGGGTGCGGAGCTTAAGCTCCTCAAGGCACTGCTCAAGCGTTTTTTCGCCGCGGAAACAGGGGTAAAGCTCCTTGCAGCCTATTGCCTGCGCCGCTGTGGGTCTGTCCTTCTGCATGAAACAGCGCCGCGCTTCCTCCGCAAGACCCGCCTGCGCCATGAGGTCAACACGCTGATTTATGCGCTTGTGGAGCGTTTCGCGGTTTTCATACTCCAACGACATCATTATAAACTCATACGGCGACGGAACGCTGCGTGACATTCGCTTTGCCTCGCTTATGGTGCGTCCCGTAATATGGTAAACCTCCAGCGCCCTTATCACGCGTCCAAGGTTGTTTTCATGCAGCGTATCAGCCGTTTCGGGGTCGATTTTGCGAAGCCTTTCAAGCAGCGCGCCCGCACCCTCCTTCTCGGCAAGGGTACGCATTTCCTCGCGGAAATGCGGGTCACTGCCCGAATCGTCAAACTGAAGATTATCCACAAAAGACGAAATATAAAGCCCCGTGCCGCCGCAGATTATCGGGGTTTTCCCGCGCGACAGGATATCGCGCACCTTTTCATCGCACAGCTTTACATAATCCGCAACCGAGAAAGGCTCCGATGGGTCAAGAAATCCAAGCAGATGATGAGGTATGCCCTGCTGCTCCTCAGTGGTAGCTTTGGCGGAGGCAATATCCATATCGGTATAAATCTGCATGGAGTCTGCGGAAATCACCTCGCCGTCATACAGCTTTGCAAGTTCCACGCTTAGCGCAGTCTTGCCGGAAGCGGTAGGTCCGCATACTACAATAACCCTGTTCATCGGATTTTCCCCCTAGTCTGTGTATCAATGCGCGTTCCACGCATATTCTGTTTCATCGGTTATGTAACCGCCGCTTTTCAGCGCGGATATTTCCTCCCTGCACCTCTGCGCCGCCATGCAGATAAATTCGTCAGCCATCTGCCGCGTAAAAAAGAAATGCCCGCCCTGCGCGCAGGCTGAAAAATCACCCGAAATATCACGCACAAGCCGCTGTAAGTCAAAGGGATAAACTGACATGATTTTTTCCACGGCTATGTCATGCGGAACCGAAACTGCTTCCGCAAGCGCGTATTTGCCAATGATATACGGATTAAGCAGAGCGTAATCGTTGTGAAGCCGCTGCGGATTGCCATGCGGGACGGGATTCCACCCGTGAACATCATACACATAATTTCTGAAAAGCATATCCTGCACAAGATGAAGATAATACCCAAGATACAAATCATCGCAAAGCAGCTCTGCGGCATAAGTCTTTCTGAAATCCGACAGCCTGTATGTATTTTTTGTACCGCTCATAATCTGCGTTTTGAAATGGCTTACCGCCGTTCCTATCCCGCCGCCGTAAGCGTCCGGCATAACGCAGCCAAGCCTGAAGCGGTCGGCATTTGCTGCCGCGCCGCACCTTATCAGAATTTCAGCTATTGCAAGGTGCATTATCCTTGAAGCCATATTTCCACCTCAGACTATTCTGCTGAAATACTTTTCAAGCTGCCGCCTTGATATCTG
>CAZLBL010000032.1:15494-23744 GCA_964557825.1 uncultured Ruminococcus sp. | reverse complement strand
CCGAACTCGTTCGGTACGGCCACGTTAAATGACGGGGCAAGCCCCTTATTGAACAAAATCTGTTTTTGGTCAGATTTTCCGAAAAAAATCTGTTACGAATTTCAATGTGGTGCGTATAACCTTACAGATGGAGGTAATTCACCTCTGCGGTGGTTATACGTTCTGCATATGGCAGACGGCGCGGGTATTTTCCGTGCGGCGGTTCTGCATCATTTTGCGGAGGTATAGCGACTATGACAATAACAAAGCATGAGCAGGACGGTGTTCTCACCGTAAAGCCTGAGGGCAGACTGGACACAAACACATCTAAACAGCTGGACGAGGCAATTACGCCGGAGCTTGACAGAATTTCCGCGCTTACATTGGATTTTTCGGAGCTTCAGTATCTTTCCTCGGCGGGACTGAGGGTGCTGCTTTCGGTTCAGAAAAAGATGAAGAACAAGCAGTTCAGCCTTATCAACGTAAACAAAAACATCATGGAGGTTTTTGAGATTACGGGCTTTGTTGATTTCCTCAATATACAGTAACAGCGGCGCTGCCTTTGCTTAAAGCAGGCGGGCAAGCCGTCTGTGCGGGCTTTCCCGCAGAAAGGTAGCGTAACTATGCAGGCTTTTGAGCGTTTTATAGGAGATGTTATGGACTATAATCGCTTTGACCCCGATCCTGATATGCAGAAGCTTATCAGCGGTTTTGAGAAGCGTTATATGTCAAAGCACGCTGAGCGCACTCCTATCTCGTTTGACGAACTTCAGGAAAATACGGCGTCTGTGCGCACTGCTGCAAAGCAGCCGTCAGGCGAGCTTTCCAGTGAAAGGGATAAAGGAAAATTACGATGACACAGCAATGTCTGTCTGTTGACGAGCTTTACCGCAACTATTATAAAAAGGTTTACGGTTATATTTTCCTGCGCGTGAAAAATCATGCAGAAGCGGAGGATATCGCCGCAGACGTTTTTGCAAAGGTCACTGAAAAGTATGATACCTTTGACAGCAGCAAGGCTTCGTATTCTACATGGATTTTCACCATAACCAAAAACATGGTGATATCATATTTCAGAAAATACCGCGATAGCGAGGATATCTCCGAGATGGAGATTGCCGACGATACCGCCACCCCGCTTGATACCGCTATCCTTAAGGAGCAGTCGGCTGTGCTTGCAAAGGCGCTTGCCGCTATCCCCGAGAAGGACAGGGATATCATTATCGCGCGGTACTATTATGATAAAAGCTTCAAGGAAATTGGCGAAATGCTGGACATTACCGAGGCAAACGCCAGAGTTTCCCACGGCAGGGTGCTGAAGAAGCTGCGAGAGCTTATCGGCAGCACCGTGTAAAAATTTTTTAACGGCGTAAAAAAATCTGTTACATATTCGCAGTTGCAGCGTATAAACTTACGAAAGGCAAAACAAATGCCGACAAACCCAATTTAAAAATCTGCTACGGCAGTAAAAAAAGGAGATTTATTATGACAACCTTATTCTTATCCGACAACGTTTTTATGGACATTGCGCAGCCTATCATCGACCTGCTCAACATGATCATCGTTCCCGCGCTGCTTGTTGTAGGCGCTCTTGGTTCGGTTTTCTGCATTGTGCTCGGTGTTAAGTACGCAAAGGCTGAGGAGCCTCAGGACAGAGAGAAGGCAAAGCACTCTCTCAAGAACGCAATCATCGGCTTCCTTATCATCTTTGTTCTGCTGGTAGGCATCAACATCGCACTGCCCGCTATGACAGAGTGGTACACAGACACAACAGGTCAGTCCGCAACATCTGACGGTCTGCTTATAAGCAATTCCACATCTAATTCCTAATCGTTCAGAGAGTTTGTGACGATGCCGTACATAGCTATACGGTAAACCTTAGTGTAACATTTTACGCTGAAACCTACGGGCTGCTGCTTTCGATGGCAGCAGCCCGATTTTTTTAGGGAAGGGGGAAAATCGCCTTGCAGGAAAATAATGACGCGGAGCTTGACGAGAACGAAGTCGGATTTATTGACAGCGAAGCCGACAACGAAGCCGAGTTCGGCGAAAGCAAAGCCGACAACGAAGCAAAGTCTGCCGAGGACGAAGCAACTGAGGCAGCACTGGAACGCGAACGGCGCGCCGCAGAGAAGAACAGCATCATTGAGAAAAACGCGCTGCTGTTCCGCAGGATTAAGGCGGCGCTTGGCGCGGCAGGGCTGTTTGCGGGCTATTTTGTTTTTCCGGAGTTTTTCTACCTTTTCTTTTCGCGCGACACGCTGCAAAACAGCGGCACGGTGAAAATCCTCGCCTCGGTTATGGGATTTTTTGTGTACTTCGCCTTTGTGCTGCGGTACTATGTAAAGCGCAGCGACAAGACGGGCGAAAGCCTTGGCGACATTATCCCGCTGCACCCGCGTGAGCTTTCGGCAAAGCCCGCAGCGGCGTGTGTGCTGCTCGGTATGTCGCTTAACCTTATTTCAAGCTCGCTGCTTGCGCTGCTGCCCATTCCCGCGGAATGGCTCAGCGGGTACAGCAGCAGCTCGCAGACGCTGCTTCAGACGGACAGCCTTGCGGTAAGTATCCTGTATATCGCGCTGCTTGCGCCGCTGTGCGAGGAGCTGATGTTCAGGGGGCTTATATTCAACCGCATACGCTCTGGCTTTTCGGTTACGGTTTCGGTTATCGTGACTTCGGTTGCGTTTGCGCTGCCGCATATAAATCCGCTGTGGATTGCGGTTGCGGTGCTTAACAGTCTGGTGTTCACCATGGTGAGGGAGCGCAGCGGCAACCTGTGCTACACAATTATCCTGCACAGCTGCTACAACCTTGTTTCCGTGCCAATGATACTGCTTAACGGCACCGAGGCGTACACTTTCCTGTTTGACAATATTGCTGCGGAGATTATTTATCTTGTGGGCGGCGGTGCTGCGGCTTATTTCTGCATACGCTACCTGCTGCGCCGCAGTGATGAAAACGGCGATATAACATATCAGATATATTCGGGCGGCGGCGCTGCCAAGGGGGTTGACAAAAAATGAAAAAGAAGCTTGTATTTCTGGGATTTGCGGCAGGCGGCGTGGTGCTTGCGTCCTATCTTGTGGGCGCGCTGATTGATAACCTTTCACCCGCAATTAAGGCGCATGACGCGGCGGTGTTTTTTAATCCCGCGGTGCTGCTTAAGCCAATAAACTATCTTTACGGACTTATAGCGTTCCTGGTGGTGGCGCTGCTGTATGCGGTAAACCGCCCCGACAGCTTTTCGCGCCTTAAAAAATCCATGGGCGGCAGCAAGAGCGCAGCGGTTGACGACTCCGCGCTGGAAAACTCCCGCTTTATGACGGATAAGGAGCGCGACTTCAACTTCGCTCCGCATGAGTTTACAAAGCTTGGCGAAAGCAACAAGGACGGTATTCCCGTAAGGGCGGTGCTGGATAAAAAAGGCAAGCTTCAGATTAACCTTGCCTCGCCTATGCACGGACTTATAATCGGTGCCACCGGTTCCGGTAAAACCACCACCTTTATCAATCCTATGATACAGATACTGGCGCAGTCGGCGGCAGGCTCTTCCATGATTGTAACCGACCCTAAGGGCGAGCTTTTCCAGATGCACAGCAAGGTGCTTCAGGAGCGCGGCTATAAGGTTATGGTGCTGGATTTGCGTGACCCGTATTCCTCCTTCAGATGGAACCCGCTGAGCGATATCTATGACCGCTATCAGCTTTACGCAAACACGGGCAACGATATCTTCAAGCGCAACGATAACCCGCAGGAAAGCGGTCTTGAGCTTGTCAACGATATCTCACAGTACGAGGATATCTGGTATGAGTACGAGGGCAAGGCTTACGCAGTGCGCCGCGAGCTTATCAACACCATAAAGCTTCAGCGCCAGAAAATTTATGACGAGGTTTATGAGGACCTTAACGACCTTGTCAGCGTTATCTGCCCGATTGAAAGCCAGGACGACCCCGTATGGGAAAAGGGCGCGCGCAGCGTTATCATGGCGACTATCCTTGCAATGCTGGAGGACAGCGAAAATCCCGACCTTGGCATGACAAAGGAGAAGTTCAATTTCTTCAACGTAAACAAGGCGGTTGGCAACTCCGAGAACAACTTTGAGCCGCTTAAGAATTATTTTGCGGGCAGAAGCGTGCTTTCAAGGGCGGTTACGCTTTCAAAGCAGGTGCTTTCTGCGGCTGAAAATACTCTTGCCAGCTATATGTCAATCGCGTTCGACAAGCTTTCCATATTCAATGATGAGGGTATCTGCTCCCTTACCTCGGCAACGGATATCGACCCCGCAATTTTTGCGGACGATAAAACCGCGCTGTTCCTTAAGATCCCCGATGAAAAGGATACAAGACATACCCTTGCGGCTGCGTTTATCCTGTGTATTTACAAGGCGCTTATCAAAAAGGCTTCCACAAGAGAGGATTTGTCGCTGCCAAGAAACGTTTACTTTATCCTTGATGAGTTCGGTAATATGCCGAAAATCGACAAGTTTGACAAGATGATCACCGTAGGACGAAGCAGAAAAATCTGGTTTAACATGGTTGTACAGTCCTATGCGCAGCTTGAAAACGTATACGGCAAGACGGTCGGCGATATCGTTAAGTCCAACTGCGGTCTTAAGATGTTCATAGGCTCAAACGATATCGACACCTGCAAGGAGTTCTCAGAGCTGTGCGGAAACTGCACCGTGACAACCACCAGCATTTCCCGACAGATGGGCAGCAAGGAGGGCGACGCAAGCTACAGCTCACAGCTTCAGACAAGACCGCTTATCTATCCCTCCGAGCTTCAGAAAATCAACAACAAGACGGATACAGGCAACGCTATTATCGTAACCTTTGGTAACTATCCGCTTAAGACAAAGTTCACGCCAAGCTATAAGTGCAGCCTTTACCAGATGGGAACTATGGACCTTACCGAGGTAAGAAGCAACGCATTTTTCCCTGACGAGGTGTTCTACGACATCTCCGAAAGAAACGCTGTTATGCTTGGAGAGTAAGAAAGGAGCGGCGGCATGAAAAGAAAATTTGCCTGCGCCGCTATGGCGTGCTTTACGGCGGCGGCGCTGTCGCTTTCGGCGTATGCAAGTCCGTCCGCTTCGGGCGGCACTGCTTCGGAAGGTACTTCCGCTTCGCAGGAAACGCAGCTTGACTATATCCACACCGACCTTGAGGAAAGCTATATTTCCTCCTACGGCTTATATGAGCAGGTGATGTATGGGCAGATTGTGTTTTACACAAACGTTAAAAACGGCAGTGTTACTTCGGGTTCTGTTATTGTAGAGCTTCCCGCAGAGCTTGAAACCATCTTCACCCGCGACGGCGAGGAGTTGGAATTTGAGAACAAAGCGGAGATTTCCGAGGTTGGCGCATACTCGCTTACCGTTATCGCAAAGGGCGAAAATATCCTTGGCGGCGGAAAGAACGACCGCTATTACAGCCTTTTCCGCTTCCGTATTATGGAAAAGTCTGCTGCCGACACCAGCGTAAGCGTTGAGATACCCGAATGGGGAAATTATGATGACGCTGATACCTCGGACGACAATTCCGATACCTCGGACGACAGCTCCGATACTTCCGGCGACAGCTCCGATGACGGCGAGGGCAGTCTGCCTGCTGACGGCGGCTCTGATATCTCGGACGGCGGCTCTGACACCTCGGACGGCGGCTCTGACGCTTCGGGCGGCGGCTCTGACACTTCGGGCGGCGGCTCTGACGCTTCGGGCGGCGGTTCTGACGGCTCGGAAAGCACCGGCAGCAGCGGTATCACACAGGAAGCCTCTGACGACTGTATTCTTGTAACAACCGAGGCAGGCTCGCAGATACATTCCAGTATCCCTGCGGACGCTAAAACCTCCGGTGCGGTCAAGATTTCCGTTGTTTCCAATGTTCAGTATGAACTGTACAGGGACGGCGAACTGCTTGCAAAGCCTAAGCTTTCCAATATCACCAACGAGGGAAAATATTCCCTGCGCATTTATGACGCTGAAACTCCTGCGCGGTTTGAGTTTGAGATAACCTCGCAGTACATAAGCAAGCTTGAGAAATACACCGTTCCCGAGGGCTGTGAGATTACAAGCGCGCTGTACGAGGGCAATCCCATACGCGCGGAAAAAACTTCTGTGCAGCTTGGCAATGATGGCGCGTACAGCTTTGATGTAGAGTTTGGCGAATATTCCTATACGGAAACAATAACGCTTGACAACACGCCGCCCGAGTTCGGGTTTGACCGTGTTGAGGACGGTGTTGCCGCAGGCGGCACAGTGACGGTAATCCTTCAGTCGGACGATATCGCGGGATACCAGATTTATCTTGACGGCGAGCTTATGGCAAAGCAGAAGCTTGCAGTAAGCGAACCTGGTGAATATACCGTCTATGTGTATGACAGGGCGGGCAATATTTCACAGCAAAGCTTTGAACTGGAATACAGAATGGACGCCATGGCAATTGTGGTTATTATTATCCTTGTGGGAATTGTAATAGCTGGCGTGGTGTTCTTCCTGGTAAGCAGAAGAAAGTTTATTATCAGATGAGATTTAATTTTTGCGCGGATTATGCGCGCTGTAGGATAAAGGCAGACAGGGGGTGAACGGATTTATGCTGCCTACGTTTCTTGCAAGCTGGTCAACAGAGATAACATCAACAATTTCCAGTGTATTGAGAAGTACTTTCGATCTGCTGAAAACGCCGTTTTTGGCGATATTAAAGGTCGTTTTCTCGCTGCTTTTCTCGCTGCTTTACACGCTGATTTCAAAAGCGCTGAGAAGCTGGCTGTACATACTGCTTAAGATGGTGGAGTTTCTTGAAAGCGTGTTTGATATTTTTACAGGACTTCAGCCTGTGTATTACAACAGCGAGGAAACAACGCTTATTGATTTGTTTTTCAGAAGCAACGCTATCTCAAATGCTTTTGCGGCTGTAACCCTTGTTGGCGTTATCGTCTGCTTTGTGTTTACCGCGTACACGGTCGCAAAATCCGTTGGTACATTTATGCTGGAGAACAAGAAGCCTGTTGGCCATGTTCTGCGGCAGGCGCTTAAATCCGCACTGATGTTTGTAATGATGCCGCTTTTGGCATATTTCGGCGTTACGCTTTCAACGCAGCTTCTGGCTTCAACAGACCTTGCGATTACCTCTGCAATGGGCGGTTCAAATTCCGTGCAGATGTCAACGGTGCTGTTCCTTTCGGGAACGTTTGACGGTGCAGAGGCGGGTGAAAGCTACGGCGACGGCGACCGAAAGCCGTTCCTTGACGGCGAGAAGTCCATCTATGACTCAAACCCGCTTATTGCGGATTTCAGTACAGACGCCAAAACCCGTTTCAATATGGTGACGGTTGATTTCTCGGGCTTTGATAAAATCATGGAGAAGGACAGCGATAAAATATCGCCAAACGACTTCGTTTCGCTTAATCTTGGCACATATAACTACATTTTGGTTTATGTGGAGTGCATCTTTGTTATTATCATGCTGCTGTGCGGAATGTTTTTGTTTGTGCGGCGTTTGATTGAGGTGCTGATATTGTATGTGACCGCACCGCTGTTTGTTTCCTCTATACCGCTTGATGATGGCGAGGTATTCGGCAGATGGCGCGAGATGTTTATCGGCAAGCTGATTTCGGGCTATGGCACGGTTTTCAGTATGCGTATTATGATGATGCTTATCCCGATAATTTTCGATGGCGGCGTGGAGCTTGTCGGCGAACCTATGACGGATACGGTTATCAAGACGATATTCGCAATGGGCAGCCTTTATGCTTCACTTAAGTGTCAGCACACAATAGTAGAGGCATTCAATCCCGAGATTGCCCATGCGGCAAGACAAACCACAGGCGCAATTATCGGAATGGGCAAAAAGGCAGCTTCAATGGCTGTAAAGGCTGGTGCGGCTGTGGCTACTGGCGGTGCTTCTGCGGCGGCAGGCGCTGCGGGCGCGGCTGCCAGTGCAGCTAGTGCGGCAGGCGGCGCAGCAGGTGCTGCGGGCGCAGTCGGTGCGGCAGGTGGTGCAGCAGGAGCGGCAGGCGGTGCTGCTGGTGGCGCATTTACAGGCGGCGCAGGTGGTGCAGTCGGTGGACTTAGCACGGGCGGCGCAGGTGGTGCTGCGGGCGGCGCAGGCGGTGCTGCTGGTGGCGCATTTACAGGCGGCGCAGGTGGTGCAGTCGGTGGACTTAGCACGGGCGGCGCAGGTGGTGCTGCGGGCGGCGCAGGCGGTGCTGCTGGTGGCGCAGGCGGTGCTTCGGGCGGTGCAGGCGGCGCTTCGGGCGGTGCAGGCGGTGCTT
>CAZLBL010000032.1:0-15394 GCA_964557825.1 uncultured Ruminococcus sp. | reverse complement strand
TTCGGGCGGTGCAGGCGGCGCTTCGGGCGGCTCCAGCGGTAATTCGGGCGGCTTTGACGGCGGCTCGGACGGCTCTGATTCCAGCAGCTTTGACGGCGGTTCGGACGGCGGTTCTTCAAGTAAACCGTCAAAACCCGCAAAATCCTCATCGGCTTCTTCGCGCCTTGGAAAGGTCGCACGCAGTGCCGCAAAGGATTTGGCACAGGATATCGGCAATAACATAAGCGCCCCCGAGGACGATGGGGCAGATAAAAAGTAAGGGGGGATTAAGCTATGCCAATACAAATACTGGGCATATTTGACAGCGTGTTCAACTGGGTATATGATAAGCTTCTTTCCCCTGTGCTTTCGTGGTTTGCTACGATACTAGGCAATGCGTTTACATGGGTGTTTGAAAACATTCTGGAGGGCTTTCTTCTGGAGGTGTTCAAGCTGCTGTGGGATTATGTGCTGGTGTACATAGCAGACTTTCTGTTCAGGTGGATTTACACGGTTTTCTGTGCGCTTCTGTCGCTTCTGGATTGTCTGCAAGCCTGCTTTGATGTGCTGATAGGCTTGGAAGATATCACCTACGGCGACGGCGAAAGCGCAACGCTGCTGAACTATATACTTTTCAACGATACAACCAGAAACGCGCTTATTGCCGTTACAATTATAGCAGTGGTGCTTACGGTTATTTTCTCAATTTATTCTGTAATCCACTCCTCGTTTGACCTTGGCGGCGAGAATAAGCGTCCCGTAAGCAGGGTTTTAGGCATGACGGTGAAATCGCTGATGACGTTTCTGTTTATCCCCGCTATATGCTGGGTTGGACTTAACCTTGCGGGCAGCCTGCTTAAGGCGACATCTCTGGCGCTTCAGGGCGGACAGAGCATTTCTGTCAGCAAGATGATACTTGCAATTTCGTCAAGCAACGCCGCCACGAATGACGCGAATTTCTCCCTTACGGCAAGTCCGTGGTCGGGTCTGATGGACGGCACTACAAACTATCTTGAGTTTGCTTTTGAGGTGAATATATCAGAGATTGACTATCTTATAGGTTATTCTTCGCTTATTTTCTGCACGGTTATCATGCTTGCCTGCTTGTTTATGTTTATCAAGAGGATTTATGATGTTGTAATGCTGTATATCGTTTCGCCGTACTTTGCTTCATCAATGGTACTGGACGACGGCAAGAAATTTTCACAGTGGCGCAGCATGTTTATAGGCAGGATAGTGCTTGGCTTCGGCTCGGCAATCGGTATGAGGCTGTTCCTTATGATAGTGCCTATCATTATGGACGATAAGCTTCAGTTCTTTGACAGCACAATTGTAAACGCAACTGCGGGATATGTGCTTAAGCTGCTGTTTATTCTTGGCGGTATGTATGCGGTGTTCAAGTCCGCAGGTATGCTTACATCTATTGTAAACCACGCTGCCGGTATGGAAGAACAGCGGTCGTTTGACGGCGCAGTCGGCAGAATTCGCGGCGCTGCCATGAAAGCGGGCAGAGGCATAGGCGGCAAGCTTAAGGGCGCGGCAGGCGCAGGCGCAGCAGCCGGTATGGGCGCTGCGGCAGGCGCAGCAGCGGGTATGGGCGCAGGCGGCGGCGCGTTTAGGGGCGGCGGTCCCGCGGACGGCGCGTATTCGCTTGATGGCGCTGGCGACAAGCCTATGATTGCCGATTCAGCTCCCGATGTAAGCGATGATTTGCAGCGCCTGTTTGGCGAGCAGGATTACGCAACTGATCTTGCCGACCAAATCAAGGACGATTATGTACAGCCTTCCGATATGATAAGCGTTGACGGTGAAACGATGTCTAACAGCGAAGAAGCTGCCAAGAGGGATATTTTTGGCGGCATGGATATGCTTGACAATTACGGCGCTGCACCTGAGCCGTCCACGGGCGATAACGCGGGCGCAGCCGGCAATGTAGATGTAATTCCCGATAACCCCGATATGCTGAAGTTCAGCGGCGAGGAAGCGCCTACGGGCGAGGAAGCCAAAAATGCTGCCGACAGGGATATCTTCTCCGGTGTTGATTTGCTTGGCGATTATGTTCAGAATCCCGAAGATTTTCATGCAGGCGATGATGTTTTCAATGCGGAAAGCTTTGGCGATGATAATGAGGATTTGGCTGTACAGCGGCAGAACGCGCTTAAGGATTCCATGCAGGGCAATGGTCAGGCTTTGGCGGATTTCGATCCGCAGCTTCCCAATGGTCCGCTTACAGAGGAGCGCGAGCAGAAGGAGCAGGCAATTGATGTGCCCCTTACGGACTTTGTTCACAACGATTATAGCAGAATGGAAAGCAGCGGCATTTCGCGCGTGGGTGTGGGCAACCAGGTATTCGATGTGCCCCAGGGCTACACGGCGTTCCCCAAGCTTGTAAAGGACACTAAGGTCAATGACCGTATCAAAAGCATGAAGCAGAGCGCAGAGCCAAGGTTCAGCGCGTACTATGACGCAATGGCAAATTCAACCAACGGACTTAACGGTTATTCCGTGCCAAGCGTCAGGGGCGGCAATTTGGGCTATGGCTCGTTTACCCGGGTAAACGGCGTTAAGCTTAATGTTCCGAGCGGCTATACGGTTGTTCCTGAGATTATGAAGATAAGCGACGCACAGAATATCGCGTCCAGTTACGGCGGCGGCAAAAATGCCGAATTCTATAAGGAGTTTACTTCCAATCTCACCAAGGTTGAGTACAACGATACTCCTCCCCCTAAGCCTGCGGAGAAAAACAACAATAGCTCGGCAGATGTTGCGGCGCTTGAGGCTCAGATTTTCAGCGAAGGCAGCAATAAGTAAAAGTGACAATAGCGCGGCAGTGTGATTGCCGCGCACGAGCAAATTCCGCAAGCGCGGTGAAAATCCACGCACGGAGAAAATTATGCGGGAAGCCGCTATCTGATAAGAGGGACGATATATGAGAATAATTCCAAAAAAGACCAAGGTGACAACGGAGCTGTTCAAGGGCGTTTCCGTGCTTGACGTGATTATTGGTATGTTCGGCGTGCTTATCTGCGTTGCGCTGCTTACCTCAAATATTCCGTACAGCGGGTGGATACTTGTCGGCGTGCTTGCGCTGTTTGTATTCCTGCTTATGCCAATGGACGATGAAAAGGTGTATATGCTGATGTTTCATGTGCTTCAGCATTTCGCAAGACCGTCCTGCGTTACAGGCAAAAGCGGCGGCGACCGCAAAAAGATTTCCTCTGTTACAGTAAACGACATTACACCGTTTACTGGCATAGAGGACAGATATATCAGCTATAACGGCGAATATTACGCGGTGGTTATCGAGATACCCTCGATAGAGTTCCGCTTTATGTCGGAAATGAAGCAGAACTCCATTATCGACCGCAATTTCGGCGCGGTTATCCGTACCATCACGGGCGACCAGACGGGCGCGCTTGTAAAGCTTGACCGTCCCGTTATCTATGATGAGTATTTTGAAACCGAAAACCGCAAGATTGAGGAGCTTAAGCAGGCGTTTATAGACGACCTTATCAACGAGGAGGAGCTTACCGAGCGCGTAGGCATAATCTATGACCGTATTGAGGAAATCAAGCGCATTGACTTTGAGGATAAGGTTTACAGACCTTTCCACTATCTTGTTCTGTTTGACAAGAAGAAGCCTATCCTTGCGGAGCAGGCAAGGGGCGCTATCTCGCAGCTTCACGGCGCTGGTCTGCTTGCCCATCAGCTTGAGGGCGCGCAGCTTGCGGTGTTCCTTAAGTACCAGTACACACAGCTTTTTGACGAGCGTGAGGCGGATAAGCTTCAGCCTGAGGAATACATGGACTGGATTTTACCCGAGAAGGTGGAATTTGGTTCGCGCCAGATTAAGTATGACGGACTTATCACGCACACGCTTAAGGTTCTTGATTATCCCATGATTGTAGGAAATGCGTGGGGTTACCGTCTGTTCAACATTCCCAATACAAGGGTGGTTATGAAGTTCAAGCCTGTTGACCGCTTCCAGTCCATCAAGCGCATAGACAGGGCGATTGAGGAGCTTCGCGGACAGTCTGGTACAACCGGAAAGGTTTCCCGACTGATGGAGATAAACGAGCATTTAGGCTCGCTGACAGAGCTGCTTTCCACTCTGCAAAGTGAGAATGAAACCCTTTATGACACAAACACCTACATCACCATTTATGACTATGAACTGACGGAGCGTTACAAGCGTTATTCCGATAAGGGCGCGGCGGCTCATTCCCAGAGTTCTTCGCAGTATGTTTCGCTTAAAAAGCGCATTAAGCGCACCCTTGCCGAGGCAGGCTTCAAAACGCAGGATTTGTTCATGCAGACCTTCGACGCCTATGCAAGCTCGCATATTTCCGCGCTTGACGTATTCACCAAAAAGAGCCGAGGAATACATTCCTCCTCAATCGCGGCGGCGTTTCCGTTTGTTTATCCCTATCTTCGCGATAAGGACGGAATGTGCTTCGGTACATCGGGCGGCTCGCCTGTGTTTGTAAACTTCTTCCAGAGAGATACGGAGCGCGTAAACTCCAACATGGCGATTATAGGTAAATCCGGTTCCGGTAAATCCTTCGCAACAAAGACAATTCTTTCAAACCTTGCAGCGGACAACAGCAAGATTTTTATTCTTGACCCCGAGAACGAGTACGGCGCGCTTGCCAAAAACCTTGGCGGCAAGATGATTGACGTGGGCAAGGCTACCGAGGGTAACCTTAACCCGTTCCAGATTATCACGGCAATCTCCGACGAGGAGGAGGGCGAGGGCAGCTCCAACAGCTTCAATGCGCATTTGCAGTTCCTTGAGGAATTTTTCAGACAAATTCTTCCCGGAGTTGAGGGCGAGGCGCTGGAGTACCTCAATAACCTGTTCCCAAGGCTGTATTCGGAGCGCGGCATTGACCAGGACACCGACCTTTCAGCGCTTTCCCCCGAGGATTATCCCATTTTTGATGACCTTTACGATAAAATCCTCTCGGATTTCCAGCTTTCTTCAAGCGAATATACCAAGAGAAACCTGCGCGTGCTGATGAACAATATTTCCAAATTCTCAACGGGCGGAAGAAACTCCCACCTGTGGAACAGCCCGTCCTCTATCAGCACAAAGGAAAACTTTATCGTGTTTAACTTCCAGTCGCTGCTTTCAAACCGCAACGGCGTTGTGGCAAACGCGCAGATGCTGCTTGTGCTGAAATATCTTGATAACGAAATAATCAAGAACCGCGACTATAATCTGCTGCACAAAACCTCGCGCAAGATTGTTATTGTTATTGATGAGGCGCACGTCTTTATTGATGAAAAGTACCCTATTGCGCTTGACTTCATGTACCAGCTTGCAAAGCGTATCAGAAAATACAACGGTATGCAGATTATCATAACGCAGAATATCAAGGACTTTGTGGGAACAGAGGAGCTTGCCAGAAAATCCACCGCGATTATCAATGCCTGCCAGTATTCCTTTATTTTCCCGCTTGCCCCCAACGATATGCACGACCTGTGCAAGCTGTACGAAAAGGCAGGCGAAATCAACGAGGCGGAGCAGGAGCAGATTATCAACAACCCGCGCGGACGCGCATTTGTTGTTACCTCGCCGCAGAGCCGTACCTGTGTTGACATAGTTGCAACTCAGGATATACAGGATTTGTTCTCAGAATGACGCGGGGCAGCTTTATGAAGCGATTTTTGGCTGTTATTGCGGCGGTTCTGCTTTCGGCGGCACTCTGCGGCTGTCGTGATATGGGCGACAGTGCGCGTGTGCAGCAAAGCGGTGTGCTGCACATTGCCGTGGTTGAGGGAGAAGAACTGCATTCGCTTGCCGAGTTTATCGCGCAGGATATCGGCGCGCAGGTGGAATATCACACCGCTGCCGACAGACAGGGTGCGCTTGAACTGCTTAAAGCAGGCAAGGCAGAAGTGGCGGTTGCCTATTTTGACCGCAGCTATGGCAGCAATTTCGCCATGACAATGCCGTTTGGCGGCGGATATATCTACGCGGTAACGCGTGAAGATGAGCCGTGCGGCTCGCTTGCGGCATTTAACGGGAAGCGGCTTTGCGCCGACCCGCAGCTTGACACGGTGGTGCTTAACGACATTTCGACAGTTTCGGCCTGCGATATCGACGCGGCGGAGGATATCAAAGCGGCGGCGCAGCAGGTTCTTGACGGCAGTATTGACGCGTATTTCTGTTCCGAGGAAAGCGCGTTTCAGATGATTTCGCACAACGGCGGATTAAGGTGCAGCGCTATTCCTGAGTTTGGCCGCATGGAGTACAGCGTTGCCCTGATGAGCGGCAGCGACCTGTATGCCGAGGTGAACGCAGCGATAGCAAAAATGACAGTTGACAAATGAAACAGCGTCTGCTGCACAGCCGCTTATGTATGACAAAGTAATATTCAATTGTCAGTTGTAAAGTTTGGAGTGAACACAATGAGTTATTTTGACAGACCCGAACGCAGGGCTGAATGGGAAAAGGAGCTTGCAAAGCTTCGTGCGGAGAAGCAGGCGCGCATGAATGGCGAGCCTGTACGGGAGTATCGCGGGGCTTCTACGGAACGCGCCGTGGAAAAGACCACAGAAAAGGGCAAGCCTTTTCGTGAACAGATTAGTTATGTTCAGCTTCTGCGCGAGGAAAGCATGGCGAATGCGACAGTCACCAAGACCGTTTCCGATAAGGAGCTGCAAAAAGAGGTCAGCCTTGAAAGGTAAGGCTTTTGGCGGATTTCGTGCAGCCTCTGCGCTGCTTTGCAGGAATGCGGCAGTTGCCTTTGCGCTTTGTGTTCTGTTTGCGGCGGCGCCTCAGATATCGGCTTCGGCTGCACAGAATACAGAAGTTCCACAAGATGTGGATATTACGCAGAATGTAGACGTTCTCCAAGATGAGGAACTAAACGGCGCGGGCGCTGACAATTCGGAAAGCGGCGGAGCGGGTTCGGCTTGGGAAGGCGGCTCACAGGAAGCTGACGGAGCGCAGGACGATATCCCGCAGGATACGGAAGCTTCACAGAACACGGACATTCCACAGGATACGGACATTCCCCAAGATGAGGAACTAAACGGCGCAAATGCTGACGGTTTGGAAAGCGGAGTTGAACCGCTGATTGGCGAATACGACAGCGAAACAGGCTTCTATAAATATACCATGAGCGGAGGCAGTGAGCTGTGGTGTAATTCGCTGCTGTATCCAGGCGGGGTAGAGGTTCAGTCGTTCTGGATTGGTTCGGATTACGATGATATCACTGTAACCATCACAAGCGGCGGGGACGTTGCAGATTTGGACGGCGCATTTGTTCTTACCGAGGCGGGAACTTACGCGGTGGATATTTCCTATTCCCCCGAAAACGGAGATAGCGCAAGCTGGCGGTATGTCGTCACGGTTGCACCCGATAAGGAAAACGCCGCAGCTCCCGACATTATAGGCAGACTTGACACCGTTGCTGACGGGGGCGGGCGTTGCTATACCTTTGGTATGCTTGGCAGCGTGTGGACTGATGTGGTTGACGGCGAAACGGTAAGTACCCCTGTTAAGCTGTCGGCAGACAAAAACATTTCCTGCACGATTATGCGCGATGGCAGCAGCTATGCGCTTCCTGCGGACGGAATTATTTCAGAGGACGGCGCTTATGATGTGAAGCTTACCGCTGTTTACGCGGACGGCAGCGTTGAAACGCGCAGCCTGTGCTTCAGTATTTACACAGGCGCGACCAACCGTGTGGGAATATACACTCCGCCGCGCGGCTGTGTTATCACAGCTGTTACGCTTGATGGGGAGAGTTATCCGTTTACTGCCACAAGCTGCCGTTTTACGGCTGACGGCGCGTATTCGGTAAGCTATACGGGCGAGAATTTAAGCCGCACGGTTACGATTATCCGCGAAGCAACGCCGCCCGTGCTTTATTTCAACGGCACTAATGCTGCAGAGTTTAACGAGGCGGTTGAAATTACCAGTGACAGCGAGTGCGAAATTGTCATAAAAAGAAATGGCGTTAAGCTTAGCAGCGCCAATCTGATAAAAAGCAGCGGAATTTATATTGTAACCGCGACTGATTCTGCGGGCAATGAGGTAACCTATCGCATTGTTGTAACGCTGAAGCAGTTTGACAGCCTGCTGTTGTGCGCGGCAATTCTGGGCGCGCTGGCGGTGGCGGGCGCAGTGTATTTGGCGGTGACAAAGAAGCGCGGGATTAAAATCAGATGAACGGCTTTGCGTTAAGTTCATCTTTTCCAAAGGCTTATGTCAATGCGTGAAGCCTTGGTTTAAGTAAATTGTATTGGTTATCTTGTGGGGTGAGATTTTATGTTTCGTCGTATACTTGCGGTTCTGATGGTGGCTGTTATGCTGATGTTCAGCGGCTGCTATTCGCTTATTGCGGGGGTGGGCGTTGTGGAGCTCCGCGAACCCAGTGAAAGCAGCGAATCAAATATCAGCGGCAGCGGCGACAGCGGCAGTTATGTTGTCACAACCAGCACCACCTATCCTTCTAGTGGCAAGGACGCATTTTATATAGACGAAAACCAGTGTGTCAAGTCGGAGATTGAGGAATTTCATGTGATGACAATGTGTTCCACTACATTTCTGTATTATTATACCGCAAAATCTACCCGCAGCGGTGCAGACTCAAGCGGCTTTTACTGCCTTGCAACCTATGATTATGAGAACGCAAAATATACGCAGATTCTTGCCGGATACTACAACAAGGAAAATGGAAGTGCTTCCATGGCTTACGATATTGACGCCAACGGAACAGGCATTGTGTGTATCAGCAATACTTTTGTTCACATTGAAAATATGGAATATCAATCCATGTGGTATTTGTCATATGACTTCATAAAATCAAGCGTTGGCGGGGATTTTATATGCTATGACCTTTCGGTTTCGGATTATTACAGCGGTCTTTTCAGGGTGACATTTTCCAAAGTTCCCACTAATGATGACGATAGCGTTAAGACGGTAGTTTACCGTGTCCATGTTGATGAAAGTTGCGCCATAGACAGAGTACACGACGAAACGGACGTAAACTCCGTCAATATCTGCGACAACTATGAGGATTGGCGCGGATACATATCTGTTGCGCTTATGAACAGCGGGAACAGTTACCAAAATATATTCAAGTTCTATGTGGACAAAGGCGACAAGGACCACAAGGGACTTTCTGCTTCAGATATAATTGGAATAGGCAACAAAAAACGTGGTGAAGACTTGCTGGGCTTCAGCATTAAGAGTTTGTCAGACGGAACATATATGTTGCTGCTGTATGATGACCGTGTGGAGCTTCATAAGATAAATTATGACAATAAATCGGTAGCTTATGGAGATTCTACTGGCAAGGAGTGGCGTCCGGTCTATGCATCGTGCGTTGCAGCTATTTCGCTTGATAACGGCTTTGATTATGTTTCCTTTGATAACACGCCCAGTATTGCGGTGCAGTCCTCGTCAAAAATTTACACCTGCGACCTTAAAAACGGCTTCCGCTGCTTTACAAGCGATGGAAGAACCTTGAACTTTGCTGGTGGCGCTTATTATGCCGCATACAGTCGGGACGGCGCAAACTGTACCCTTATCGGATTTAAGGATACAAATAAGGTCACCACCGTTACCACCACAAGAAGAAACGGCTCGGTGGTAAGCACGCAGCGCGAAGAAAGATATATAAACGGCTCGGATTTGCCGTATGCTAAGGTTTACTCAACCTATGTGGGTATGGACAGCTTCCCTGTAAATGCGGGAACTATCGTAACTCAGCAGCCGGCAGATACTTCAACAAGCACATAGTAAAATATCAATACGATAAACAGGCAGATAGGGTTTTTAATTCCCGCTGCCTGTTTTTTACATTTCTGCTGTCAATTATTAAATAAATGATGAAATATATTTTGAAAACGGGTTGAATTTATTCTGATTTTGCTGTATAATAAGAAATAGTGTGGTGTGCTGTGTGTTACGTTTGGCACTCCTGCGCGTATATATTTGTGAAAGCACATAAGGCTGATAATTCGTCTTGGACAGGGCAAAGCCCATAAACACATGGCGGGTAATAGCGCAGCCGTTAAAAGGGAGAAGCCCTTTAATTTTGTAAAGAATAGAAGCTGGGTTGTTGCAGCTATTAACTAAATTATTAGTTATTGGCTGCCGTTTAATCCATTGCTTACCGAAAAAGGGGGGTGTGTGAAATGCTTACAACCAAAACGCTGAAAATTGCGGTGTGCGACAGCAACGAAGCTGACAGGGCGGAAATTATCGGACTTGCAGCGGATTATCTTGACCGCAAGGATTATAATGCGCGTCTGTTTGAGTTTTCCTCGGCGGAGGAGCTGCTTTCCGGCGACGCTTCGCGGTTTTCCTTGGTTATTATGGAAACGCTGTTCCCCGATGGAATTGACGGTGTGGAGGCTGCAAGGCAGCTTACAATGCAAAATCCCTGTATACGGGTTATTTTTTGCAGCGTTACTGATAAATTTGCCATTGAAAGCTATGATGTCGCGGCGCTCAATTATTTTCTGAAGCCTGTGCCGCGTGACAAGCTGGAAAGGGTTCTTGACCGCTTTTTCATGGTTCACACCATGCTGGGTACGCTTAGCTACAACCGCAACCGCATTAACGAAAGCATTTACCTTGCCGATATCTTGTGGGTTGAAGCGGATAAGCACCACAGCATTATTCATACATTTGATGGCGATATTGAAACGTCAACACGATTTTCACGCATTTGCAGTCAGCTTGAAGGCACTGATTTTGTAAAGCCTATTCGCTATGCTCTGATTCCGCTTGGGCGTGTGGCGGTTATCCCTACCGATGTTTTCACGCTGATTGACGGTACAACCGTGCGTATCAGCCGCAATCTCCGTACAGAAATGCGCCAGCGCTTTGAAGAATATAAAATGCGCACAAACACTTATCCTGACGGAAGATAACCATCGGGATAATGTTTTATTTAAGGCAAAAACGGACTCAGTCTAGTGATAAATCGCCATCTTCGTCGTCATTCCGCACAACGGCAGGCACAAAGCCTAGCAGTTATGCGGATTTCTAGAATCTGACGATTTCTCGCCAGACTGAAATTTGGCTTTGTCTACAGTCTAACGGACTTTCTGCCACAGAAAGTCCGTTTTGTTATATTCAGATATTTATATTATTCAATAAGGGGCTTGCCCCGTCATTTAACGTAGCCGTACCGAACGAGTTCGGCACTGGGCGTATCGAACAAGTTCGACACTGCTTTGCCAACCTGCCATTCAGTAGGGGATTGTATCCCCTACTGAATGGTAAATGGAACCCGCCGCCTAGAGCCGAACGAAGTTCGGTTCGGAGGCAGGGGGACATCTTGCCTAAGTTATATTATTATATACAACCCTGAAATCCTTGTACGCAATTTCCTGTGGAATTTCAATCACCATGCAGTAATATGCCATGTCGCAGGTGCCGCTTTCGGGAATTTCCCGTCTGACCACAACATCTCCGTCAGCGGAAACGCCCTCAAAGCTGATTTTGGTTGAACCGCTGCCCTCGGAAAGATACGCGATAATCAGCGCGCTGTCTTTGAAAAAATCGGCATTGTAACGGCTTGCGTCCAATTGCTCCGTATAGTCCGAAAGCTTCTCGGCGCTGTCTATAACCGTAAAACCGTTGTATATTTCCTCGTCCGCATAGCTTGAATATATGATGTCGCAGGGATATTGTACAAGCGCGGCGGCAGTTCCTGCGGCTTCATCGGCTGTGTTTTCATGGGCGGCGGCGAATACATAGTCACATTCGCCCTGAGAAAATTCCACCGTAAGGCTGAAGATATCGCCGATTAAGTCGGCGGGAATATAAATCTCGCCTGTGCTTTGGAAATCAAGCTTAAGCTGTTCTCCGTCCGCACCCCAGTTTAGCGCGCCTGTAAGCCTGCCGCCGTCCGTAAGCTTTACGCAGACCTTGTCGTCCGCCGCAACGGTGCATACAGGGTCAAGGTCAAGCTGATATGGCTCGGGGCAGTCCGCAATAATGGCGGTTTCGCTGCCGTTATCGTCTGTATAGTACCATGCATAGCCGCACTGTGTAAGCTGTGCTTCAAAATCGCCGTTTGCTGTGAAAATTTCTGCCGTCAGCTCAGGCGGATTTTGAGTATACTGCAGCGGGAGGCTTAAAATGCTTCCCACGGTGTCAACAGCGGCAGGGTCATAGGGGGGAGTGCTGCCCTCTGTGGGATTTCCGTCGTCGAATATCGTGCTGTCAATCGGGGAATTGGTGGTTTTGAAAACATATTCACAGCTGCCGCTTTCGCCCATGTGATATTCTGCGCCGTCAAACTGCACGATAAGGCTGTAAATATCGCCTATCGGCTGTTCGGGCAGGGTGATATATCCGTCCTTGGTAAAATCAACCGTCTGCGTCTGCGCACCCTGCCAGCATTCCGCCTTTGCAATCTGCGCGCCCTTGGGCAGAATAATACGCACCTTTGCCCCGAAATCAGCCTGCACAATGCAGAGTATATTGTCACCCATAAGTCCCGGAATAGACCAGCAGGCTTCTGTTCCCGCTGCCGTGCCGTCACCGTTGTCATAGTTCCATGAGTACGAGCCTGTTGTAAGCTGATACGCGGAAGCAATTTCCCCCTGTACCGCTTCAAGCGTCAGCAGCGGGGGAGTTGTGTGCGGCTTTTCGTCTGCGGCCACAAGCTGCTCGTCATCTGCTGTTTCAGATTTTGCGCCCGCGTCTGCCGCACCCGAAAGCGTGCCGTTTTCGGTGGTTCTTGCCTGCTGCGAGGCGCAGCCCGTCAGCATAACCGCCGCCATTGCAATTGTCAATAGTTTTTTTGTTTTCATAGTATTTCCGTCCTTTCTGTGCTACAATTGTCTTTGCAGGTAAAACAAGTCAGCGGCAGAAAAGGTTGCATTTTTTGGCATTGCCTGTGGAATTTTTTGCGCCGCCTTAGCGATTCTGCACGAAAAATTTGCAGAATGCACACAAAAGCTATTGCAAATTGAAGCGTTTTGTGAGATAATATATATGTATGATTAAATGGGCGCATTGCGCCTTAAAAACGGAGGAAATAAAAATGTCCAAGATAGTTGTATTTGACCACCCGCTTATCAAGCATAAGATTACGCTGCTGCGCGACTGCACCACAGGCACGCGCGATTTCCGTATTCTTATAGAGGAAATCGCCATGCTGATGGGATATGAGGCGCTGCGCGACCTGCCGCTTGAGCTTAAGGAAATAAAAACCCCCATGGAAACCACTATGGCGCCCGTTATCACAGGCAAAACCATCACCGTTGTGCCTATCCTGCGCGCAGGTCTTGGCATGGTTAAGGGCATACTTGCCCTTGTGCCCACGGCAAAGGTTGGACATATCGGTCTTTACCGCGACCCCGAAACACATCTCCCGCATGAGTACTATGCAAAGCTTCCCGAAACCGTGGAGGAGCGCACCGTTGTGCTGCTTGACCCCATGCTTGCAACAGGCGGCTCTGCCGTTGCGGCTGTGGATTATCTGAAGAAGCAGGGCGTTAAATCCATAAAGTTTATGTCTATCATTGCTGCACCCGAGGGTCTTTCCGCGCTTATCACCGCCCACCCTGATATCGAGATTTACTGCGGCACGCTTGACCGGCGCCTTAATGATGACAAGTACATAATCCCCGGTCTTGGCGACGCGGGCGACCGTATTTTCGGCACAATCTGATGAAGCTGCTTTTTGTTGGCGATGTTGTGGGCAGGCGCGGCTGCGAAGCGCTGCTTAAACGCCTGCACGCTATAAAATCGCAGTATGGTGCGGATATTGTTGTGGTAAACGGCGAAAATTCCGCAGAGGGCAACGGCATCACGCCGCACTCTGCCGCCATGATTTTTCAGGCGGGCGCGGACATTATCACAACGGGAAATCACTGCTTCCGCCGAAAGGAAATTGAGGAGGAACTTCAGAACAACGAGCGCATTATACGTCCCGCAAACTATGGCGAGGACGTTTACGGCAGGGGAGTGTGCGTGCTTGACTGCGGCGCTTACAGCGTGGCGGTGGTAAACCTTATGGGTACTACATATATGCAGCCGCTTGACAATCCGTTCAAATGCGCCGACAGGCTGCTTGATAAAATTGACGCAAATATTGTTGTTGTGGATTTCCATGCCGAGGCAACCTCGGAAAAGCGCGCAATGGGATATTATCTCAGCGGGCGCGTTTCGGCGGTGCTGGGTACGCATACCCATGTCACCACCGCCGATGAACAGCTTATCAACGGCACAGGTTATATTACCGATGTCGGCATGACAGGTCCGAAAAATTCGGTTTTGGGCGTGGATAAGGATATCATCATAGAAAGGTTTCTTACCTGCTACCCAAAGCGCCATGTGTTTGCTGACGGTGATGTTGAGATTAACGCAGTTTGCCTTGAAATAGACCGTAAAACAGGGCGCTGCGGCAGCATACAGCGGGTTAGGGAGGAAGTTTCCTTCGATAAATAAGGGTGAATTTATGAACTGTATGACGATAAGGCAGCTTAATAAGTGCGCGCTTAACGCCGCCGCAATGGTGGAAGAAAGCGAGCGCTGCTATTCTGAGGAGCTTGAAGCCGCCGCACAGCAGATTTTTTCCACGCGCGAGCAGCGGCCTGTGGTTCTGGTTTCAGGTCCAAGCGGCTCGGGCAAAACCACCACGGCAAACCGTATTGCCGCGCTGCTTAAGGCTAAGGGCTGCGGCGCGCATTCCATATCCATGGATAATTATTTCAAAACGCTTACCGCCGAGGACAGGGCGCTTAGCGACCGCGGCGAGTTTGATTATGAATCTCCCATGCGCCTTAATACGGAGCTTTTTAAAGAGCATTTGCTTAAAATTTCGCGGTGCGAGGCGATTGATGTTCCGTCCTTTGATTTTGCCGCGCAGCAGAGCCGCAGCGGTATGCGGCTTGAAATCAACCGCGGCGATGTAGTTATACTGGAGGGCATTCATGCGCTTAACCCTATAGTTACGGGCAACAGCGAGGATTACACAACCTGCATTTACGTCAGTGTGCGTACCCGCATACAGGACGATGGCGGCGACCTGCTGCACCCCTCCAAAATAAGGCTTATGCGCCGCCTTATCCGCGATAAGCTTTACCGCGGGCGCAATATCTCGGAAACGTTTGATTTCTTCCACTCGGTTGAGCGCGGCGAGGATTTGTACATAATGCCGTTCAAGTATCGCGCGGATTTCCATATCGACACTTTTGCTCCGTTTGAGCCGCTGGTGTACCGCGATATCCTGCTGCCCGACCTTGAAGCCGCAGCGGCAAGCTATCCCGATTATCAGCGTTATGCCGATATAGAGCGATTTTTGCAGCAGCTTTCGCCGCTTCCGCGCGGAATTGTTCCCGAAAATTCGCTGATAAGGGAGTTTATTGGTTGATTTTGTATAACTTAGGCAAGATGTCCCCCTGCCTCCGAACCGAACTTCGTTCGGCTCTA
>CAZLBL010000031.1:20422-23966 GCA_964557825.1 uncultured Ruminococcus sp. | reverse complement strand
GAAACGCTCGGCTTGATTTTGGGGGAAACTGTTACAATTTTGCTTGACAAGAACACTTTTGGCGAAATCCCAAACGAATAAATACACGATATAGGGAGCCAGGGTGACGAGAATAAGCCTTATCTTCATGCAGCTTGCCGTAAAGTTCACATACCGAAATATTAGGATTTCGGCGGTGGTAGTCCTTTATCCATTTGATTTCCTGCTCGGTGTGGGCGTTAGGGTGAGGCGAGTGAGGTCTGTGGGACTTAGGCATAAGTGATTCCCTTGTGCCGTCATAAAGCTTGTTCCACCGCATAAGCGAGGCTTTAGAAACGTGATATTTTCGGCAGATATACTTCACATTTCCTACCAGCTGGTATGTTTCTACGGCGTGTATCTTTGTGCTTATTTCGTGTGGCAAATACCTCTTGTTTTTTTCTGATTTTTGTGTTATACTTTCCATAAATGATTGAGACCTTTCTGTTTGATTTTGTTTGTGGTGAACTCTATTCTAACAGATCTCAATCATTTTTTCTATACTTTTCCGGTATTTTGTCTCACATCTATTGTAACACTACATAGCTGCCGCTTAAAAATCAAAAAAACCTATTGAAATATGGGCAAAAAAGGTGTATAATATCTATGTTGCAATTGGCGGGGTTTGCTGCTGATAAAACCCGCAGGACGAGTGTTTTTTAGAGGAGAAAAGCTGTGTCTGATTATCTTAATATTATTCACTATGAGGACGAGTACGGCGTTGCGTTTATGATAGAGTCTGATGAGATATTCGCTCTTGGCGAGCGCATGAACGCTATTTGCGAGGACGCTTATATGAATGGTTATAATTGGGACGCTGTTATCAACTGCTGGCTTGAAGTAAACGCTCCCGAACTGCTTGACGGCTTGGACTCCGACCCGGAGGCAGGCAGCTATTCGGCATATTACAGCGGCACTGATGACAACGAGGGCAGAGCAAAGAGGCTTGCCGGTATTATCACCGAGATGGTGGCTGACGAGCAGGCTCTTATGGATTTCCTGCAAGCCCATGCCGATGATATACAGTGGGATTGACGCCCGCAATGCAGCAATTATTAGAAAAGAGGTACGGCAATGATAGCAATAGGCTCAGACCATGCAGGCTACGCGCTTAAATGCGAGGTTATAAAGCACCTTGAAGAAACGGGAGTGCAGTTTACCGATTGCGGCTGCAGCGGCGAAAGCGTTGATTATCCCGATATCGCGGAAAAGACCTGCGCAGAGGTAACCTCAGGCCGAGCGGATAAGGCAATACTTATCTGCGGCACGGGCGTTGGTATTTCAATGTCCGCAAACAAGATTAAGGGTATCAGGGCGGCGCTGTGCGGCGACTGGTATTCCGCAAAGTACACAAGACTTCACAACGACGCCAATGCGCTTTGCATGGGCGGGCGTGTAATAGGCGCAGGACTTGCGTGCGAGATTGTCGATATCTTCCTTGGAACAGAGTTTGAAGGCGGCCGTCACGCAAGGCGCGTTGAAAAAATTATGAAGCTGGAGGAAAATTGATTATGAATAACGTTCATGTATGTGACCACCCCCTTGTGCAGCACAAAATTTCCCTGCTGCGTGACAAGAACACAGGCTCAAAGGAGTTCAGAGAGCTTGTAAACGAGATTTCCATGTTTATCTGCTATGAAGCTACGCGCGACCTGCCGCTTAAGGAAGTAAGAATTGAAACTCCCCTTGCGGTTGCAAATGCAAAGATTATCAGCGGCAGAAAGGTTGCATTTGTTCCGATTATGAGAGCCGGTCTTGGTATGGTGGACGGCGCGCTTGCGCTTGTTCCCGCTGCAAAGGTAGGTCATGTGGGAATTTATCGCGACAAATCCAACAACAATACCGCAGCTGATTATTACTGCAAGCTGCCCTTTGATATAGCAAACCGCGAGGTTATTATCCTTGACCTTATGCTTGCAACGGGCGTTTCCGCTATTAAGACGGTTGATATCGTGAAGAAAGCGGGTGCAAAGAACGTTAAGTTCATGTGCGTTCTTACCTGCCCCGAGGGAATAAAGGCACTGCATGAGGTTCATTCCGATGTTGATATTATCTGCGGCGCTATTGATGAGGGACTTAACGAAAATCTGTACATAGTTCCCGGTATCGGGGACGGCGGCGACAGGCTGTTTGGTACTAAGTAACAGGGAAATTGCTATGGTGAATTTTGTCAATGCCGAGGCAAAGAAATACTCCCCCGAAACCGTGGAGAAGCTTGAAAAGCTGCTTACTGAAGTTAATGCGGTTTACCCGCCAAAGCCCAGTGTAAGGCTTACTCCTGTGCGCGAAAAATGCACTGTGTTCGACTCAAAGCTTGGCGGCGTGCCGTATTTCCCGAAAGGCATGGAGTACCCGATTGTCCGCGAGGGCGAACTTGCAGGAAAACCGCTTTTTCTGCTTGCACAGCTTAATTTTGCACAGCTTCCCGCTGTTGACGGATTCCCCGAAAAAGGAATACTCCAGTTCTTTGCAGGGTGCAGCGATGATGACTGCTATGGCATTGATTTCAGAGATTATCAGAAGCAAAACGGTTTCCGCGTGATTTATCACCGCGATGTTATAACTGACGAAAGCAAGCTCTTATCCGCAGATGATATGCCCGATTTTGAGGAAATCTTCCTGCCGTTTAAAGGGGAGTTTCTTCTAAAATCAAATGGGATTGAGTTAAGCTATGCAAATCCCGAGTTCTATGGTTTTGAAAAAGCGGCAGTGAATGCTTATAATAAGCTTTTCTGTACAAATGTTGTGTCTGTATACGGTAGTGAGTATAGACGCGAAATCGGTATTCGCACGGTGGATAACGCGCTCTATGACGCGATTTATGACGTTGATTACAACCAAATTCACAGCCATATAGGCGGTTACCCGTTTTTTACGCAGGACGACCCGCGCGGCTGCTCTGAGGAATACGAACGCTGCGATGTGCTGCTGTTTCAGCTTGACAGCGAGGGCGACGGCGAGGACGAAATTATGTGGGGCGACTGCGGCGTTGGCAATTTCTTTATAAATGCTGATGATTTGAGAAACCTTGATTTCTCAAAGGTGCTTTATAGCTGGGATTGCTGCTGACATTGCGTTTTCTAGCGCAGGTATCTTTAATAAAAACAAGAACCGCATTGTATCCAGTGCGGTTCTTTTGTCCATGTTTTCAGCGAAAATAAATGCCGTCTGGTAGATGGTGCCAGACCTTTGATAAAAAATTCTGCTGTGTTTGCACAATAAAAAACTCCGCTGAACCTGTATCACAACAGATTCAGCGGAGTGATGGCGGAGAAGGTGGGATTCGAACCCACGTGAGGTTGCCCTCAAACGGTTTTCAAGACCGCCTCGTTATGACCGCTTCGATACTTCTCCGTACATTGCACATCGAAACAGCATAATTATTATATCATATTTTCCTGCCAAAGTCAAGTACCTATTTCAGATTTTCTGGCAATAGTGAATTGCAATATAAAATATCCACTATAGTCAGGCGAGCAACCCGCGAAAGCTGAGCGTTTTTTGCGAACGCAAAAACGGATTGCCA
>CAZLBL010000031.1:0-20322 GCA_964557825.1 uncultured Ruminococcus sp. | reverse complement strand
TAAGGGCAATCCGAGTGTAGCTTTTGCCATTTCCAACCGTCCAGTGGACGGTTGGCGCGTTAAGTCTTGGCGAGCAACCCGCGAAAGCTGAGCGTTTTTTGCGAACGCAAAAACGGATTGCCATAAGGGCAATCCGAGTGTAGCTTTTGCCATTTCCAACCGTCCAGTGGACGGTTGGAAATATGGTACGCCTGACGGGATTCGAACCCACGACACGCAGCGTCGGAGGCTGCTGCTCTATCCAACTGAGCTACAGACGCAAATGTTACCATATTATTTTATCATATTTCCGGAAAAAAAGCAACACCTTTTTCAAAAAACTACATCAGCGGTGAAAAAAACCTCAAAATCGCATAAAGCATTCTTTTCAGCGGATTTTTAGTATACGTTTCGTCAAGAGTTACCTCGCGGCATTGTTCCAGTGTGCGTGTGAAATCGTCCCTGATGTCGCGTACAGCTTGGCAGTCATACAGCCAAAGCCCGCATTCATAGTGAAGATACAGGCTTCTGAAATCAAGATTAACCGTGCCAACCACCGCCGCAAGGTCGTCCGATACAAAATTCTTTGCATGGATAAAGCCCGGGATAAATTCGTATATTTTTACGCCGCCCTCAATAAGCTGCCTGTAATTTGAGCGTGTAACCGCGTAAACAAATTTCTTGTCGGGAATATGCGGCGTTATTATCCGCACATCAACACCGCTTTTTGCCGCAAGAATAAGCGCGCGGCGCAGTTCGTTATCGGGAATAAGATAGGGCGTGGTGATATATGCGTACCGCTGAGCGCCGCTAAGCATATTGAGATATATGTTCTCCGCAAGCAGTTCATTGTCGCAGGGATAGTCAAAGAACGGTGCAGCAGTGCCGTTTTCGGCGCTTAATAAGGCACTTGCGTCGTTGTTATAGTCTGCGCAGGATATTTCCTCATGCGCGCTGCCGCAAAGCACACTCCAGAAGCTTAGAAATTCATCGGTAAAATGCCGTGCAGCGCTGCCATTCAGCATAACCGCGCTGTCCTTCCAGTAGCCGTGCTTTTCGTAGATGTTGATATATTCGTCCGCAAGATTTATGCCGCCTGTGATTACCGTTCTGCCGTCAATTATCAGCATTTTTCTGTGGTCGCGGTGGTTCATGTGCTTCGTCCACAGCGGCTTAAGCCTGCCGAAAACGCAGCAGCGTATGCCCTTGCTTTCAAGCTGCTTTTTGTAGTCGCGCGGAAGCGTCATAAGGCAGCCCATATCGTCATAGATAAGCCGCACATCAAGTCCTTCGGCAGCTTTTCGCTGAAGAATTGCAAGAATGCTGTCCCACATTATGCCGCTTTGCAGTATAAAAAATTCAAGGAAAATAAAGCACTGCGCCTTGTCAAGCTGTTCAAGCATATCGGGGAACAGTTCCTCGCCGTTGGCGTAGTATCTGACGGCGTTATCGCAGCTTGCGGCGCAGCCGCCTGCGTTTTCTATATATGCAGCCTGACGCGCGTAATTTTTTGCGGTTACATTGTCATGATTATTGTTGCGACTGTTCTCCGCGCGGTGAATGGGCGCGGTTTTCTCGCGCAGTCCGAAAAACAGATAAAGCATAATGCCGAAAACAGGGAAGGAGAGGACAGTAAACGCCCAGATAAGCTTATATTCGGGCGCGGTATTGCGGTTGATTATATACAGCGCCACCAAAAAGCCGATAACCGCAAAAATTATATATGAGTATGAAAACAGCGTGCCAAGCGTCCAGAACAGCGCTGCAAGATATGAAAGCTGCAGAATTATTCCCAATGCGCATATCGAAATCCTGCTGAATATTATTTTTTTCAGTGTTGAAACCAGTTTCATCTGCGTCCCCTTTGCGCGGTGATATTCGGCGCGCAAAAGCAGTCAAAGCGCTCCTATAAAGATTTTGCCGCATTTTCGTCTACTTATGCAAACAGAAAAGCCGCAATGTTTCCGATAATCCGAAAAACATTGCGGCTTTAATATTCTGTTAAGCGACAATCACTCCGAAGATGGAACTATATAATACACGCGCTCATCAGGATTTGCATAATCCAGCTTGTCGCGGGCAATTTCTTCAATATAGTTATCCATATCCGCGTCATCACCGAGATAACGCTCTATAGCGGCATTTTCTTCAAGCATGATATCCGTCTGCTCTGAAAGCTCGCGGTATTTTGTCTTGCTTTCCTCAATCTGAAGATTTGTGGAAATTATAGAAAAAATAAAGAAACCCGCAAGGATAGAACCTGCGATATAAACCATAAGCTTTACAAAGCCGCCTTTTTTCTTTATGCTAGCTTCTGTTGACCTTAGCATGAATGACATTTTTTCCCCCAACTATTTCCCCGTTGCTTTTAACTTCTGCCGATAAGGCTATATTTCTTTTACTATTATACATCTTTTCATGCTGTTTTTGCAAGAGGGAAACAGCATTTTTCTTTCTCATTACGAAAAAATCGTAGATTTTCCCAAATTGCTTGGCAATGTTATGTGCAAATGCGCCAATAATCCTTGCTGTCAGACGGGCGATTTTCAAAATAAGCCTACCGACAGTGTTTTTAATCAGCAGGATAATTCCGCGCTCTGCCGCCGAGATAAGCCTGCCGACAGTCTGAATATACGCAAAAACGCCGAAGCCAAAGCCGAGTATTGTGTAGGCTCTTACATAATTTCCAAGATAAAGCGAAAGCTTAAGCACCGCGAAGGCGGCTGCGATAAAGAACAGTATATCGCAGATGAATGTAACCGCGGCAAACGGCAGAACGCGCCGCGTAATTCTCAGCGCTTCATACACAATGCCGAACGCCGCGCCGCATATAAGCGATATCATTGTGCAGTCAATAATGCTGTATCCCATGGCGTTACCTGAATATCCTGCGCAGCGTACCCGCATTTGTGGGGAAGCTGCTGTATGCCAGTGAGTTTACCTTGCCGCTAAGCGAAAAATCTCCTGTTTCGGTTTCAAGCGCGATAATATGCAGCTCCTCGCCGCGTATCACAAGCTCGCCAAGTGCCGTTTCAAGCACAACTTTAGTTTCGCTGAAGCTGTCGATATCCTTTACACCCGAAACGCGCAGCGCGCGCCTGTTTTCCAGAATTATGTTCTGCGGTATGTTTTCCTGTCTGCCCATAAAAATTCCTCCCTGCCGCATAGTATGTCCGATACATATTATGCGGCAGGGAAGGGGAATATTCTTGCAGCGGCTTAAAGCCTGCTGTTAGCTGCGTTTTTGCATGGTGCTGCTTTAATTCACAACCTCATACAGGGCGGCTGCGTCCTCTTTCTTGGTGAACTCCTTCACGTCCAGAACACGAACCTTAAGCGGCTTTGTGCCGATATTTATTTCGATTATATCGCCTGTTTTTACATCATACGAGGCGCGCGCCGTCTTTCCGTTTACTGTTACCTTTTCAGCGTCGCAGGCTTCATTTGCAACGGTTCTGCGCTTTATGAGGCGCGATACTTTAAGATATTTGTCCAGTCGCATTATAAATCACCCTTTTGGATAGTTTTGTGGATAGCCTTAAAATCAAAAGCGGTCACCAAAGCAGCGACCGCTTAAATTGCATAAATCAGTAAGAATTACTTAGCAACTGCGTCCTTAAGAGCACGTCCTGCCTTGAAAGCGGGAACCTTTGTAGCTGCAATGGTAATCTTCTCCTTTGTACGGGGGTTGATACCTGTTCTTTCAGCACGCTCACGAACCTCAAATGTACCAAAACCAACAAGCTGGATAGACTCGCCCTTAGCAAGTGTCTCTGTGATTGTGTCGATAACGCTGCTGATTGCCTTCTCTGTATCCTTCTTGGAAAGACCGGACTTAGAAGCTGCCATTGTTACTAATTCTGCTTTTGTCATAATTTTAACCTCCAAATTATATCTATTTAACGGTCACTGACCGCTGGAAACAATTTTTTTGTAATATCTGCAAGTTCCTCATCTGAAACATCAGACAAGCTTCTGCCATGAGCATTAAGTTCTTTCTCGACAGTGCCAAATACTATTATAACCTCATTTGCCGAATATGTCAAGGCTTTTTCACCGTCAATTTTCAAAATTTTGCATAAATTGCAAACATTCCACAGCAAATTACCTATAATGCTCTGATTTTCTTCCGCAGAAGCGCCGTTTTCGGCGCTGACAAGGCAATCCAACGCCTGTCTTATATTCTGTGCGGAGATATCGGCATTGTCGGCAGGAACGCCCGCCCTTGATATCCTTTTGCTGATTTTCTGCGCTCTCAGCAGGGCAGGGAAGTTCTTCGGTACGCTTTCAAGCGTTTCCGTATATGTTTGCTGATTTTTGGATTTTTTCTTCAGCTCGTCCCAGTTTTTAAGCACGTCCTCGCTGCCGTTTACCTTAACCTCGCCGAAAACGTGCGGGTGACGGTAAACAAGCTTTTGGCAGATATCATTGCAAACGTCCTCAAACGTAAAGTTACCCGCCTCTCGCTCTATCTGGGAGTGGAAAACTATCTGAAGCAGCAAATCGCCAAGTTCTTCCTTAAGCATATCTGGACTGTTGTTGTCAATGCCCTCGCATACCTCATAGGTTTCCTCGATCAGGTCGGTTCTTATGCTTTCATGGGTCTGCACCTTATCCCACGGACAACCGTTCTCGGAGCGAAGCAGAGCCATAATCTCCAATAAATCATTGATATTATATTTATCTTTAATTTCAAACATAAGCAGCACCAAGCCTTGATGATGAATTTTAGGCGACCTTTAATATATTAACCCATTTTTGTCTTTTTTGCAAGTGTTTTTGCAAAATTTCTTTGCTTTTTCCGCTTTATTATAAGACTTGACGAAAAACGCCTGTTAATATTAGTGATAATACATAAACAAAACCGCCCGCAAGCACCGAAACTGCGATAGAAACCACCGAGCCTGCACACTGCGAAATGCCGCAATGCACCGTGTAAGCCGCCGCTGCGCACAGTGTGCCGCAAAACAGCGGAAGGCATATGGCGCGTAAAATTTTCAAGCCGCGTATCAGACGCTTCAATATAATTCCGCTGATTATTGCCGCTGCTCCGTAGCTGATAACGGTAGCCAGTGCCGAGCCGGTTATATTTATCTCCGGAATATTCAGCAGCACAAGGTTAAGCAGTGCTTTTATGCCGATAATGCCCGTCATAATCCAAAGCGGTATTGCCCCCTTGCCGATGGCCTGAAAAATCCCGAAAAATGCCGAAGCCATTATCATCAGCACACCGCCGCCGCAAAGCACTATAAAGCTTTCAAGGCATACAGAAGCTTCCGGCAGCCTGTTGGGATAAAGCATTGCAAGTATAGGTTCTGCCAGTGCAAGTGCGCCGAAGCAGGCGGGGCAGCCTATTACGGCGGAGGTTCTTATCAGTCCCGTTGTTTTTTCACAAAGCAGGGCGCTGTCGTTTCGTTCCCATGCGGCTGCGATTTCGGGTACGGCGGTTTTTTCAGCCATGCCTGCGAATGATGGAATTATCATAAACAGCGACATTGCAATGCCCGTATAGCTTCCGTACATGAAGTTTGCAAGCGCGTCCGCCTGTATTCCGCTGCCGAAAACCTGTGGATAAAGCCTTGCAAAATATTCCGTGTTGTTTTTTATTGCCGCGTCAAGCGTTCTGGTGACTGTCATTAAATCTACAAAGGAGAAGCAGTTCATAATCAGTGCAAAAGCGGCTATTGGCATAAGTTCTTTTATGATTGTGGGAATTATAACCCGCTTTCGGTCAGTGGGTATGCTGTCGCAGAATGCTGTGCGCGACCTTTTTCTGTCGCTTATCAGCAGGGAGATAAGTCCCGCAGCCTCGCTTAGTGTAACAGCAAGAATTGCCGCTGCTGCCGCCCACGGAAGCGCCGCCGAGTATACTTGTTCATATGAGTCATAGCATATGCCCAGAAATTCTTTGCCGCTGTAATAGCAGCTTTTTGCATACGCAATTACGCCGTAAGACAGTGCAAGACCTATAATCGCGCGGGAAACTGCCTCGGTTATATTGGCGGCGGCAGTTGGAATGACATTGGAACGTCCCTCGTAATAGCCGCGGATAACGGCGCCGATACAGCAGAAAAATACAGCGGGCGCTATTGCCGAGATAGCGGCGGCGCTTTCTTCCGAGCAGGCAATATTCCGCGCAAAATATCCCGAAAGCAGCCAGATTGCAAGCATTCCCGCTGCACCCAGCATGGAAAACATCAGCAGCGCCGTTTTTTTGATTTTAACGGCGTTCTGTTTCCTTCCAAGCGCAAAATTTTTGGCGGTAAGGCGGGTAATCACGGTTGGAACGCCTGCCGCTGTAAGAGCAAACACAGGCGAATACAGGTTGTATGCCGAGGAAAAATAACCCATTCCCGTACCGCCCAGAATATTTGCAAGAGGTATTTTGAATACTGCGCCTACTATTTTTGTAACTGCCATTGCGGCAAATAGCAGGGCAGTGTTCTTTATGTATGTTTTGTTCATGCCGTCCGCCCTTTCTTGTGAATACTTAATACAGCGCCGCTCTTGTCCGAGGCTGTCACAATTCAATTTTATTACTGCGGACAGGCGATTATGATAGGCACACAAAAAATGCGGATACATATAATAAAATAACGCCGAGAGGTAATATGGGCGAAAGGAGGAATTTTTATGGATTATATCAATAAGTCTCAGCCTAAATTCAGGCAGGGTTATGCGTGGGTACCTGTTCAGAATCTTGATAAGGTTTATTCCCCCAACAAAGCGCTTAAGGCGGGAACAATATTTCCTGAACTTAATATCACAATAGAAGAATACGAAAGGGGGCTATACAATGGTAAATAACATCAACTACAACCGCGGCGCACACACAAGCACCCGTGTAACCACAGGAAATGACGGCGGCTGCGAGGAGCTTATGCGCGCCATTATGGAAGCGGACTTTTTTGCGCAGGATCTGAAGCTTTATCTTGACACCCACCCAAATGACGCACGCGCACTTGAAATGTTCCGCGAGGCGTGCAGGCAATACAAGGCGTGCAAGGCGGCGTTTGAGGACAGCTTTTATCCACTGACGGCGCACAGCGCGGGAATGGACGACTGCTGGAACTGGCCTGACGGCGTATGGCCGCCCAAAAGCTTCTGACGGGGAGGTGACAGTATGTTTATTTTTGAGAAAAGAACCCAGATACCTGTGTGCATAAAAAACAGAAATCCAAAGCTTGCGGGGTATATTTTATCACAGTATGGCGGCCCTGATGGCGAGCTTGGCGCTTCTCTGCGCTACCTGTCGCAAAGATTTTCAATGCCCGATAATATGGGCAAGGCGCTGTTGACGGATATAGGCACCGAAGAACTCGCCCATCTTGAGATAATCGGCAGCGTTGTCGGTCAGCTGACTGACGGCGAGGGTGCGAAAAGCTTCGACCGCTACGGCAAGGGCGATTATTATGTAGACCATGCCAACGGAGTATATGCCGCAAATGCCGCAGGCGTGCCGTTTACCGCCTCGTATTTGCAGACAAAGGCAGACCCCATAGCCGACCTTATGGAAAACCTTGCCGCCGAACAAAAGGCGCGTGCCACCTATGATAATATTCTAAGGCTTTCCGATGACCCCGATGTAAACGAGGTTATGAAGTTTCTGCGTGAGCGCGAGGTAGTTCATTTTCAGCGTTTCGGCGAGCTTCTCGACTGCTATCAGAGCAAAATCAAATAAATACAATACCACATAAAAATTCCCGGGTGAATATTTCCCGGGAATTTGTTTATTCAAAATATTTATCAAGATAGACGCTGAATTTTGCAGGGTCGGATTTAATTCTGTCCTTAATTCTTTCGGCGCTTTCCTTGTCGCCTGTAAAGATATTAAGATAGTATTTCTGTTTTCCTGTGGCGCTGTCGTTTATCGAAATGCCGATTGTACAGCTTCCGTCTTCTTTTTCGGCATAGCGCACGGCATACAGCTTGCCCTTTTTCATAGCGTCGCGGGTGTAGACTTTTACAGCCTCCTCAAACATTTTTTCGCGTATGGAAACAGGCAGGCTGCTTGCAAATTCCTGCGCAGCCTTAACGCCAAGCATTGTGTTGGAATAAACAAGGTCGCCGTCAAGCTCCTCAACGCGGCAAAGGCGTTCCTCAATTCCGTCAAGCGCTTCTGCAAGGTCGAAGTAGTTTACCGCCTGTTCCAGCGAGGTTATTTCTATAAGCTGCTCCTTTTTAAGCGGACAGCCAAGCGAATAAATCAGATGACAGACAAGTATTCTTATGGAATTTATGTCGGTTATGGTTATTCTCGGTGTTACTTTCATATATACTTCCCCCTTAATGCTTTTTAGGCGTTCTTTATCTCATAAATGCCGAAACCAATGCGATATTCATTGCCGCTTCAATGCAGGGAACAGCTCTGTGTACAACACAAGGGTCATGCCTGCCCTTTATCACAAGCTGTTCTTCTGTAAGTGTCTTGAAATCAATGCTGCTTTGCGGGCGCGCGATTGACGGCGTAGGCTTCAGCGCGGCTCTGAAAATAATCGGCATACCGCTGCTTATGCCGCCAAGTATTCCGCCGTGATTGTTGGTAAGCGTTACAACCTTGCCGTCTTTCAGCGCGAAAGGGTCGTTGTTCTCGCTGCCGAAAAGCTGTGCGCAGTCAAAGCCGCTGCCAAATTCTATGCCCTTTACCGCAGGTATTGCAAACACAAGCTGTGAAATCACATTTTCGAGTCCCTCCATCATGGGCGAGCCTATGCCCGCAGGGACACCCACGGCGGCACATTCCACAACACCGCCCACGCTGTCCTGAGCCTCGCGTGCGGAGTTGATAACGCCGCGCATTTTTGCTTCAGCTTCATCTGAAAGCACAGGGAAGCTGCGCGCCTTTACGGCTTCAAGCTGCTGTGCCGTTACCGAAACAGGGTCAAACCGTTCGTCACTTATGTCCTTTATTGAAACAATATGCGCGCCTGTGGCAACACCGCGGTGCGCCAGTATCTGCGCACAGACAGCGCCTGCAAACACAAGCGGCGCGGTAATCCTGCCTGAAAAGTGACCGCCGCCGCGCGGGTCGTTAGCGCCGTTGTACCGCAGATATCCCGTGTAGTCCGCATGGGCGGGACGTGCAATATGCGAGATGTTTCCGTAATCCGCAGAATGCTGGTCGCTGTTCATTATAACCGCACAGAGGGGCGTACCCGTGGTTTTTCCGTTATACAGTCCCGAAAGAATTTCGGGTATATCCTTTTCGCTGCGCGTGGTGCTTGTGCCGTCCTTTCGGGGAGCGCGGCGCGCCATAAACGTGCAGATTTCATCAAGGCTGATATCCTCTCCTGCAGGGAGATTATCCATCACAACGCCGATGCCTTTTCCGTGCGATTCGCCGAAAACCGATACCGAAATACCGCCGTTAAATAATGATGACATCGTATTCACCTCCAAGTGAACGGAAATCCTCAAAGAAAGTGGGGTAGGACTTCGCCACACATTCAGCCTCTGTGATAATAAGCTTGTCGGTGCAGCGCTGTGAGGCTATGGCAAGCGACATTGCAATTCTGTGGTCGTTAAAGCTGCTGCACACGCCGCCCGTAAGCTGCTTTACGCCGACAATTTCAAGCTCGTCATCAACGATAGTAACGTTTGCGCCAAGGGAATTAAGCACAGTTGATATTGATTCAAGCCTGTCGCTTTCTTTAATGCGCAGCCTTTTGCAGCCCCTGATATATGATGTTCCGTCCGCAAACGCTGCCAGAACCGTAAGAATAGGCACAAGGTCGGGGATATCGGTTGCGTCCACATCAAAGCGCGAATAGTTATCGCCAATGCGTATCATATTGTTGATTATGCTGAATATCTCACGGTCGCCCTGCACGCTGTTCGGATTAAGACCCACAAGGTCAAGCCTGCCGCCGATACAGTTTGCCACGGCGAAGAATGCCGCCTGCGAGCAGTCGCCCTCAACCTTGTAATCGCACGGTTTGTATTCCTGTATGCCTTTTACGGTGTAGTTTCCGTTGAACTCAAGCGTTTCCACGCCGAAATCCTTCATGCACTGAAGTGTGATATCGGCATACGGCTTTGATTGCAGGGGAGAGGTCATAACAATTGTGCTGCTGCCCTCAATAAGCGGCAGCGCAAAAAGCAGACCTGTTATAAACTGTGAGGAGATATCACCCGTCACCGAAAAAACACCGCTTGTCAGCTTTCCTTTGATGTGATACGGCATTTCCTCGGAAATAAATTCCACTCCATGCTTTCTGAACTCGTCAATATACGGCGTTATCGGGCGTGTCGGAAGCTTGCCGCAGCCAGTAAAGGTTGCCTCAACGCCAAGCGCCGCTGCCACCGGGATAAGAAATCTCAGCGTCGATCCAGACTCGCGGCAGTTTATTTCAGCTTTTTCGGGCGGATTTTCAATTCCCTTTACATAAGTAATGCCGTTTTCCGTGCGTATTTCCGCGCCAAGCGCGGTAAGCGCGTCGCAGGTTGCGTCTATATCCTCGCAGCCAAGCAGGTCGGCAATGCGCGTTTCACCTTTGGAAAGCGCAGCGCATATAAGCGCCCTGTGGGAAATGCTTTTTGAGGGCGGTATCTTAATCTCGCCCGAAAGCGTTTTTGGGGTTATTTCAATATTCATGCTATCTCCTTAGTTCACGCCGAGAAAGGCTTTGTATTCCTCAACGGTCATTCCCGTTACTGAACTTTCGCCAATCGCGGAGCATAGAATTATATCTATGCCATCGGTGCTTCTCTTTTTATCGCCAAGCGAATACTTGTATAGTATATCCATCGGTATATCGGTGCGGCAGGGCAGGGCGCATTTTTTCAGCAGCGCGTCAAGTCTGTCGCTGACGCCGTTTTCACAAAGCCCTTTGCTTTCTGCGATATGTGTAAACACGCTCATTCCTATGGCAACCGCGCAGCCGTGTGTAATTCCGCTGAAGTTGTAGTGCTTTTCAATCGCGTGACCCAGCGTATGCCCGAAGTTGAGCAGTGCGCGTTCGCCGCGGTCAAATTCATCATTGGCAACCACTTGCGCCTTTATTGAAACGCAGCGCTTTATTATATCCGCCATATTCTCCTTTATATCGCGGTCGCACAGCAGATTGAACAGCTCCGCAGAGCGTATCATGCCGTATTTTACAACCTCAGCCATGCCGTCCGCAAAAAACTGCGGGGTAAGCGTTGAAAGCGTATCGGTATCGCATATTACAAGACGCGGCTGATGGAAAGCGCCCACAAGGTTTTTTCCGCCCGCGATATCCACCGCAGTTTTTCCGCCCACAGAGCTGTCAACCTGCGCCAGAACGCTTGTGGGTATCTGCACAAACTCAATACCGCGCATATATGTGGCAGCGGCAAAGCCGGTAAGGTCGCCCACAACGCCGCCGCCCAAAGCCACAAGGAAATCATGGCGCGTAAAGCCGTTTTCCGCAAGGAAGTCATACAGCTTAAGCAAAGTTTTATGGCATTTTGACGCCTCGCCATGGGGAAATACAAACTTCACCGCAGAAAATCCCGCGTTTTCAAGGCTTTTCATAACCTTATCGCCATAATAGCGGTCAACATTATCATCTGTAACCACGGCGCAGCGGCGCGACTTGACCGCTTTCGCGATAAGCTGTCCGCAGCCGTCCAGAAGTCCGCTGCCTATAAGAATATCATAGCTTTTGCTTGCATTAACACTTACCTTTTCCATGTTGTGTTCCTTTCCTGCGGTGTATTGATATACACATTTACCTTAATTTTAATTCATTTTGACGGAAATGTCAATATAAACTTGTTGTTTTCGTCTAAATGTACAATGATTTTTACGATTTAACGATATGAACCGCTGAATTTTTTTGATAAACCACTTTACACTCGCGATTTTTGGTGATATAATATAAGGTATCACCAATATTACTACACTACGCGGGAGGCGGCACTATGGGAATGACAATGACGCAGAAAATACTTGCAAAGCACGCGGGTCTTGAAAGCGTTTCAGAGGGACAGCTGATAAGGGCAAGGCTTGATATGGTTCTTGGCAACGATATCACCAGCCCTGTTGCGATAAATGAGTTTGAAAAAATAGGCTTTGACAGCGTTTTTGACAGGTCAAAAATATCCCTTGTCATGGACCATTTCACACCCAACAAGGATATCAAGGCGGCAAAGCAGTGTCAGCAGTGCCGCAATTTTGCGGAAAAATACGATATTGTCAATTATTATGACGTGGGCAATGTTGGCGTTGAACACGCACTGCTGCCCGAAAAAGGTCTTGTTGTTCCATCTGACTGCGTAATCGGCGCGGACAGCCATACCTGCACCTATGGCGCGCTGGGCGCGTTTTCAACGGGCGTAGGCTCTACCGATATGGCTGCGGGAATGGCAACAGGCGAGGCTTGGTTCAAGGTTCCGTCTGCTATCAAATTAAACCTCACTGGAAAGCTTAACAAGTGGGTAAGCGGCAAGGACGTTATACTGCACATTATCGGCATGATTGGCGTTGACGGCGCACTTTATCAGTCAATGGAGTTTTCGGGCGAGGGACTTAAAAATCTCTCTATGGACGACCGCCTTTGCATGGCGAATATGGCTATTGAAGCGGGCGCGAAGAACGGAATTTTTGAGGTTGATGAAATAACGCTTGATTATGTCAAGAGCAGAACCGACAGACAGTTTGAAATCCTTTCGGCAGACCCTGACGCGCACTACAACCGCGTAATTGACATCGATCTTTCGGCAATCAAGCCGACAGTAGCGTTTCCGCACCTTCCCGAAAATACAAAGACCATTGACGAGGCAGAGCAGCTTAAAATCAAAATAGACCAGGTTGTAATTGGCTCCTGCACCAACGGCAGATACAGCGACCTTGAAGCTGCCGCAGCGGTTGTAAAGGGCAAAAAAGTAGCAAAGGGCGTTCGCGCTATTGTTATACCCGCAACGCAGCAGATTTATCTTGACGCGCTGCGCAATGGTCTGCTTGAAACCTTTGTTGAGGCGGGAATGGTTGTTTCCGTACCTACCTGCGGTCCGTGCCTTGGCGGTCACATGGGTATCCTGGCGGCAGGAGAGCGCGCAGTTTCCACAACAAACCGCAACTTTGTCGGAAGAATGGGCGACGTTACCTCCGAGGTATATCTCGCAAGTCCCGCCGTTGCCGCCGCAAGCGCGCTTACAGGCCATATTTCGGGCGTAAAGGAGTAAAAATTATGAAAGCACACGGAACAGTACATAAATACGGCGATAACGTTGACACGGACGTGATTATCCCCGCGCGTTATCTCAATACCGCCGACCATAAGGAACTTGCCGCTCACTGTATGGAGGATATAGACAAGGACTTTATAAATAAAGTCAAAGATGGTGACATAATGGTTGCCAATATGAATTTTGGCTGCGGAAGCTCGCGCGAACACGCGCCTATCGCCATCAAGGCAAGTGGGATAAGCTGTGTTATCGCCTCCACCTTTGCAAGAATTTTCTACCGCAACGCAATAAATATCGGTCTGCCTATACTTGAATGTGATGAAGCCGCAAAGGATATCGACAGCGGCAACGAGGTTGATATTGATTTCGATACTGGCATTATCACCAATGTCACCAAGGGCAGGACTTATCAGGCGCAGCCTTTCCCTGAATTTATCAAGGAAATTATTGACAAGGGCGGTCTGCTTAATTCGCTGAAAAAATGAGGATTGACATAAGACCCGCAAATTCCTCTGATATTGAGCAGATAAGCGGGATAGTGGACGCTTGCTGGAAAAGCTGCTTCAGCGGCTTTCTGCCGCAGTCTGTGATAGAACAGTTTACGGGAGAACACCGCCGTGCGGAGTTTTCAAGACAGCTTTCCGAGGGCGCGGCAATTTATGTGCTGCTGGTTGATGGAGTTATAACCGCCGTGTGTGCGGGAAAAGCCCACGGTAAAAATCCATTTGCAGAACGCTTTGAGGTAGTTCAGCTTTATGTAGCGCCTGAAAAACAGGGCAGAGGCTACGGAAAAAAGCTGTTGATGCACACGCTGCGGCAGGCGCGCAGAAGCGGCTTTGCATATGCAGCACTTGAAACCGCCGCAGAAAACCGCAGCGCCAGAGCGTTTTATGAGCGCTTTGGCTTTGAGGAACAGAAAAATGCCGCGCGAACTGTTGACGGAGTGGAATATGTTACTTACAGAATTGATTTCTGATTGAAGGGAAAAACGATTATGGAAAAAAATATCGCGGTAATAAAGGGCGACGGCATTGGTCCTGAAATTGCAGCCGAAGCCATGAAGGTACTGGATAAGGCTGCCGTAAGGTTCGGGCATAGGTTCAACTATGAGCAGCTGCTGATGGGCGGCTGTTCGATTGACGCAAACGGTGTTCCGCTCACAGACGAAACCATTGAACGCTGCAAGGCGGCTGACGCGGTTCTTATGGGCTCAATCGGCGGAAACACAACCACATCTCCGTGGTACAGGCTGCCTGCAAATCTCCGTCCCGAAGCGGGGCTTTTAAGGCTGCGCAAATCCTTGGGATTATTTGCAAATCTACGTCCGTGCCTGCTGTTTCAGCAGCTTGCCGAGGCTTGCCCGCTGAAAAAGGAAATCGCCGATAACGGCTTTGATATGCTGATTATGCGCGAGCTGACAGGCGGCTTGTATTTTGGCGAGCGCAGAACCGAAGAGGTTGACGGCGTTATGACCGCGGTTGACACGCTTTCCTACAATGAAAACGAAATCCGCAGGATTGCCGTAAAGGCGTTTGATGTAGCAATGCAGCGCCGTAAAAAGGTGACAAGCGTTGACAAGGCGAATGTTCTTGATTCCTCGCGCCTGTGGCGAAAGATTGTCGATGAGGTGGCAAAGAGCTATCCCGATGTGAAGTATGAGCATATGCTTGTTGACAACTGCGCAATGCAGCTTGTGAAAGACCCCGCGCAGTTTGATGTAATGGTAACGGAGAATATGTTCGGAGATATTCTTTCGGACGAGGCTTCCATGATTACAGGCTCAATAGGTATGCTGCCGTCCGCAAGCATGAACGAAACGAAATTCGGACTTTACGAGCCAAGCGGCGGTTCTGCGCCCGATATCGCGGGACAGAACAAGGCAAACCCCATCGCTACGATTTTGTCAGCCGCAATGCTGCTTCGCTATTCATTTGATATGGAAGCTGAGGCTTCGGCTATTGAAGCTGCGGTCAGCAGGGCGCTTGACAGCGGTTACAGAACCTGCGATATCATGTCGGACGGAATGAAGCTTGTTTCCTGCTCCGAAATGGGAGATATAATTGCGGATAATATCTGATAAATTCAGCGTTTTTTCAGCAAATTACAAAAAATTACTTGCAAATAGTTTCATTTTAGGTTATAATAAGGTTATTGAAGCACTGCACAAGGACTTTTTTGATTTGCAGGCGTGTTTGCCTTGTTTTTTCAGAAAACCTCTGCATATTTTTATTTGGTTTTCGTGCGCATACAGGCGATAAAGCTTTGCATAATGCGCATGGCATAGTAATGATAATGTACAGGTGAAGTGGTTTTGTGGTGTTTTATTATTCGTTTATTCGAAAGGAGTACCGTATGTACAACGATTTAATGGATTCCATCGGCTTCCTTGGTCAGTATGATAAGGAAGTTTCCGATGCAATGGGTCTGGAGCTTTCCCGCCAGAAAAGAAATCTTGAGCTTATCGCAAGCGAGAATATTGTTTCCCCCGCAGTAATGGCGGCAATGGGCAGCGTTCTCACCAACAAGTATGCCGAGGGTTATCCCGGCAAGAGATACTACGGCGGCTGCGAAAACGTCGATATCGTGGAGAATATCGCTATTGAGCGCGCAAAGCAGCTTTTCGGCGCGCAGTATGCAAATGTTCAGGCTCATTCCGGCGCACAGGCTAACACTGCCGTATATGTGGCGCTGCTTCAGCCGGGTGACACCGTAATGGGTATGAGCCTTGCACACGGCGGACACCTTACACACGGTTCTCCTGTTAATATTTCGGGCAAGATTTACAATTTTGTTCCCTATGGCACTAACGATGATGGCTTTATAGATTATGAGGAATTGTATAAGCAGGCTAACAAGTGCAAGCCAAAGCTTATAGTTGCAGGCGCTTCCGCTTATCCAAGAGCAATTGATTTCAAGAAGCTTTCCTCTATTGCAAGGGCGGTTGGCGCATATCTTATGGTTGATATGGCGCACATTGCGGGACTTGTTGCAGCAGGTCAGCATGAAAGCCCAGTTCCTTACGCTGATATCGTCACAACAACCACACACAAGACTCTGCGCGGTCCCCGCGGCGGTCTTATACTTACAAACAACGAGTATCTTGCAAAGAAGATAAACTCCGCTATTTTCCCCGGCACACAGGGCGGTCCTCTCATGCACGTTATCGCTGCCAAGGCTGTATGCTTCGGCGAGGCGCTGAAGCCTGAGTTCAAGGCTTACGGCGAGCAGATTGTAAAGAACGCGAGAGTTCTTGCGGATACACTGCTTGAAAAGGGCTTTAACCTTGTTTCGGGCGGAACGGACAACCACCTTATGCTTGTAGACCTGCGCCCGTTCAATATCACCGGCAAGGAGCTTGAAACAAAGCTTGACGAGGTTTACATCACCGTCAACAAGAATGCAATTCCTAACGACCCCCAGAAGCCTGCGTTTACAAGCGGCGTTCGTATCGGTACGCCTGCGGTTACAACGCGCGGACTTAAAGAGGACGATATGAAGATTATCGGCGAGTGCATTTATCTTGTTTCCAAGGATTTTGAAGCAAACAAGGAAAAGGTTCGCGGCATGGTTACAGAAATCTGCGGCAGATATCCCCTGTATTGATTTCGGCAGGGGAGAGGGCGTTTTTGCGGAAGCGCCACTATAAGAACAAATAAAAAAGGAAGTTAAGAGATGACGAATATAAAGAATACCGAAGTGCTGTATAACCATTACAACTCCGTTGCACCGCTTGGACTTATTGCCATGAACGGCACACAGGAGCTTGGCGCAAAAATCGACAGCTATCTTGAAAGATGGGCTGAAAGGAACGGACAGGCTCACGATGAGTTTATGATTGAGTGCGAGTGTCCCCGTTTCCAGTCGGGTGACGCTAAGGGTCTTATCAAAAGTACCGTGCGCGGCAAGGATTTGTTTATCCTTGTTGACGTCGGTAACTATAACTGCAAGTACAAGCTTTTTGGTCAGGAGAACTCCATGAGTCCAGATGACCATTATATGGATCTTATGCGTATAATTCAGGCTGCCAGCGGCAAGCCTCACCGTATCAATGTTATCATGCCGCTGCTTTATGGCGGCAGACAGCACAGAAGAAGCTACCGCGAGTCGCTTGATTGCGCAGTGGCTTTACAGGAACTGCACAGAATGGGCGTTTCCAATGTAATCACGGTTGACGCCCACGATCCAAGGGTGTGCAATGCGGTTCCGCTTATGGGCTTTGATAACATCATGCCGTCCTATCAGGTGCTTAAGGCGCTGCTTAAGGCGTTCCCTGATATTATCGTGCATAAAGATCATCTGATGATTGTCAGCCCTGATGAGGGTGCTATGAACAGAAATATGTTCTATGCCTCTGTTATGGGTGTTGACCTTGGTATGTGCTACAAGCGCCGCGATTACACAACTGTTGTAAACGGCAGAAACCCCATAGTTGCGCATGAATACCTCGGTGCAAGCGTTGAGGGTAAGGACGTTTTTGTTGCGGACGACATCATCGCTTCGGGCGAGTCAATGCTGGATATTGCGCACGAGATGAAAGAACGCGGTGCAAAGCGCGTATTTGCTTATGCAACCTACGGAATGTTCACAAGCGGTCTTGCTTCCTTTGATAAGGCTTATGCCGAAGGTGTGATTGACGGCATACTCAGCACAAACCTTACCTATCGTACACCCGAACTGCTTCAGAGAGAGTGGTATCATGAGGTTGATGTTGCAAAGTATATCGCATACTTTATCGCTTCCATTAACCATGATACATCTATAAGCAACGTTATTGACCCGTATGAGAAAATTAACGCGCTTCTCCGTGAGCACAGAGGATTTTAATTATGCCTTTAGCTGACAGAATACGCCCCACCACATTAAACGATGTAGTGGGGCAATCCCATTTGATTGGTGATAACAAGCCGCTTACCCGCGTTATACAATCGGGACAGATTCCCAATATGATTTTCTACGGTCCGTCGGGTGTGGGAAAAACCACAATTGCCCGTATTATCGCAGAATCGGCAAATATGCGGCTGCACAAGCTTAACGGAACCTCCGCTTCAACCGCTGATATAAAAAGCGTTGTTTCTGAGATTGATACGCTATACGGCAGCGGCGGTACTCTTCTGTATCTTGACGAGATACAATATCTCAACAAAAAGCAGCAGCAAAGCCTGCTTGAATATATAGAAGACGGCAGCATTACGCTTATTGCTTCCACAACCGAAAATCCGTATTTTTATGTGTACAATGCGATACTGTCGCGCAGCACCGTTTTTGAATTTAAGCCTGTTGAAGCAGAGCAGCTTGAAAAGGCTGTCCGCAGGGGCTTTGATATGCTGGCAAAAGAAAACGGTGTTGAATATAAGCTTTCCGATGAAGCGGCAGAATACATCAGCCGCGGCTGCGGCGGAGATGTAAGAAAGGCGCTTAATACTGTAGAACTGTGCGCTCTTACCGCTGTAAACGGGGAAATTACACCTCAGCTTGCAATGGAGCTTACGCAGCGCAGCAATATGCGCTACGACCGCGACGGCGACCAGCATTATGACCTGCTTTCCGCGCTTCAGAAGTCCATACGAGGCTCTGATGAAAACGCCGCTATACATTACGCGGCGCGGCTTATTGCGGCGGGGGATATTATTTCGCTTTCAAGGCGGCTGCTTGTAATCGCAAGCGAGGATATCGGTCTTGCTTATCCGCAGGCTGTTCCGATTGTTAAGGCGTGCGTTGACAGTGCAATGCAGCTTGGTCTGCCCGAGGCGCGCATACCTCTTGCCGAAGCGGTTATCCTACTTGCCACAGCGCCCAAATCAAACAGCGCATATATGGCAATTGCAGCGGCAATGGCTGATATTGAAAACGGGGAAGTGGGCGATTTTCCGCGCCATTTGCAGAATGAACACTGCGACGGCGCTAACGCCGAAATTAAGGGACAGCATTATCTGTATCCGCATGATTATCCCAACCACTGGGTAAAACAGCAGTATCTGCCCGATAATCTGAAAGACAGAGTTTACTACAATTTTGGCGATAACAAGCACGAAAAGAGCGCAGAGGAATACTGGAAAAGAATTAAGACGTCACCGCACAATTAACGGATTTAGCCTTAGGGCAACACTGCACAAAGACCATCTTTTGGATTTTGCGCGGTGTTGCCTTAAAAATCACTTCTGATAATCTTTGTGCAGTTATCACCCGAATAAATCCAGCTGTCTATATGGTCGGAATTTATAAAATAATCAAGCTCGTTATTGGCGTATGTGTTATCGGAAGCGCTGACAATAATTAGCTTGATTTTCATTTTTTCGGGAATTATTGCCTTTATGTAAACGCTTACATGGCTGTTTACCTTAATTCCACTGCGTGGTTCTGCAAGTCCTGCAAGATTTGGCGCAAGTTCTACAAATACGCCGTATTCCTCAATTGAGCGGACTATTCCCGTAACCGTTTCGCCCTGTTCAAAGCGTGCGGCATTCTGCGCCCATGTGCCCAGAAGCTCTTTGTGGGTAAGGCAAATCCGGTTTTCTTCAATGCTTTTAACCACAGCTTTTATATGCTGTCCGACATAAAATCTGTCGGACGGGTGTGAAATCCGCGATACCGATATAAGGTCGATAGGTATAAGCGAGGGAAGTCCACAGCCGATATCGACAAAGCTGCCAAACTGCTCAAGGTGCGTTACCGCTGCATTGATTATGTCACCGCATTTAAGCTTGCTTAGGTAATTGTCAATACATTCCTGCTGTGCGCTTTTTCTTGACAAAACCGCATAGATATTGTCGTTTTCATCACGCCTGAAATCTACAACCTTAAAGCACACAGGCTTATTAACACGGGAAATCAGCGCGATATCCTTTGTTGTTCCGCCCGAAATCCCGATTGCGCCGTCCTCGCGTGGAATTACGCCGCGCATACAGCCAAGGTCAACAATAAGATTATGTCTGCTGTCGCAGATAATACATGGCGCTTCAACGATTGTTCCGTTGTTCATGCAGTCAAGTAATGAGAAGTATGTTCTGAGATGGCTTTTGTTTTCTGCCGCGTCAAGCAGCAAGCCCTCCGGAAAATATTCAGCCATTTTGTACCTCCAAAATGAAATTTACTGTACATAATATGTTTTTTTACAGCCGAATATGCTTGCGCACCAATGTATTCAATAAGGGGCTTGCCCCGTCATTTAACGTGGCAAGGGTTGGCTTTGCC
>CAZLBL010000030.1:0-25515 GCA_964557825.1 uncultured Ruminococcus sp. | reverse complement strand
TCAATAAGGGGCTTGCCCCGTCATTTAACGTGGCAAGGGTTGGCTTTGCCAACCTACCATTCAGTAGGGGATTGTATCCCCTACTGAATGGTAAATGTAACCCTGCCGCCGAGTTGAACTTTGTTCAACGCTAGGCAGGGGGGGACATCTTGCCTAAGTTATTACACATTATACTACAAACGGATTTATAAATCAAGGGTTTTTCCGAAATTACTTGAACGTCTGTTTTTTGCAGGAACTTTCACCAAAACAGGTCTTGCGCCAAATTTCACGCAGCACAGGCGCAAAAAGACAAACCACGCGGTGTAATATCGACAAATATCCGTGGGCTTATATGCTATTATGTTAGAAAGCAAAAGGGGGAATGTAAAATGATAAAGCTGTATAACGACGGGCGGCGCATTACTGCGGCGCTTTACGGAGATATCGACCACCACGCGGCGCGGCTTATGCGCGGAGAGCTTGACAGCGTTATTGCGCTGTCCTCGCCCGATGTGCTGATACTGGATTTTGAAAACGTGGGATTTATGGACAGCTCGGGGATTGGGCTGATACTGGGCAGGCTTAAGGCGGTGCAGGCTTACGGCGGAGATATAATAATCAAAAACGCGCGCCCCGGCATCGCGGCGGTAATAAAGCTGTCGGGACTTAAAGGGCTGCTTGCGGAGGGGGTGAAGGCATGAAGAAAGAACTTGTAAACCAGACAAAGATACAGTTTCCGTCATATTCCGTAAACGAGGGATTTGCGCGCGCCGCGGCAGCGGCGTTTGCCGCGCAGTGCGACCCGACCGTGCGGGAAATCAGCGAAATAAAAACCGCCGTTTCCGAGGCGGTAACAAACGCGATAGTCCACGGCTACCGCAACGCCGTGGGCATGGTGGAGCTTACGCTGCGCCGTTACACGGACAGCACAATCTACATAGCCGTAAAGGACAAGGGCAGAGGCATTGCGGATATAGAGCAGGCGATGACGCCGCTGTTTACCACCGCGCCCGATGAGGAACGTTCGGGGCTTGGTTTTTCGGTGATGGAAAGCTTTATGGACAAGCTGCGCGTAAAAAGCGGCGAGGGAAAAGGCACAACCGTCATTATGGAGAAAAAGCTGAGCCGCAGGGTGAAATAAGTGGAGCGCGATGAATTTATAGAAAGCAATCTGCCGCTGGTTCATTCGCTGGCAAACCGCTTCCGTGGGCGCGGGATAGAGTATGACGAGCTTTTTGCGGCGGGCAGCATGGCGCTTGTAAAAGCATACGACAACTTTGATTTTTCGCGTGGGCTATGCTTTTCAACCTATGCCGTGCCTGTAATCCTTGGCGAGATAAAGCGGCTGTTCCGTGACGGCGGCACGGTAAAGGTCAGCCGCAGCCTTAAGGAACTGTCGCTTAAAGCTTCGCGGGAGCGCGACAGGCTTCTTACCGAGGGTGCAGAACCGCGTATATCGGATATTGCGCAGGCGCTTGGCGTTTCTGAGGAAGCCGCCGCCGAGGCGATAGCCGCAGGCATACCGCCGCTTTCGCTCTCGCCCGCAAACGATGATGAAAACGCGCCCGAAATTCCCGCCGCTTCCGGTGAGGAGCGGCTTATAGACCGCCTTGCGCTGCGCCAGTGCCTTTCACAGCTTGACCAAAACGACAGGCAGCTGATACTGCTGAGATATGAAAGAGAGCTTACCCAGTGTCAGACCGCCGCCGTTATGGGAATTACGCAGGTGCAGGTTTCCCGCAGAGAGCGAAAGATACTTTCAGCGCTTCGCGAGAAAATGGTGTAGACATTACAAATATTACAGATTGGTAACAGTTTTGCGCGGGCTATTGCTTTTCCCTCCAAACCGAGGTATAACTTAGGCAAGATGTCCCCCGCCTCTTAGGCGGCGGGGGACATCTTGCCTAAGTTATAAGAAATGATTCCTGCGTCAGTGCATTTCCGCTGCCGCTGCAGCAGTAGTCCGCAAAAAATAAAAAAGGCTATTGCAAATAGACGCCGAATGTGTTAGAATAATAACGACAAAATACATATTCAGGAGGCACTAAACATGAAATATGCAGTTCTTCTCTGCGACGGCATGGCAGACACGCCGCGCGAGGACCTTGGCGGCACAACCCCCATGGGCAAAGCACACAAGCCAAACATGGACAGAATAGCAAAGGTTTCCGAGGTTGGTATGGTCAAAACAGTCGGCGATGGGCTTAAACCCGGCAGCGACGTTGCAAACCTTTCGGTACTCGGCTATGACCCCGCGGTCTACTACACGGGACGCTCTCCGCTGGAGGCAGGCTCTATCGGCATAGATATGAAGCCGACAGACGTTTCCTTCCGCTGCAACCTTGTCACCCTGTCAGACGAGGAGGATTACACCAAGAAAACCATGGTGGACTACTGCTCTGATGATATTTCCACCGCAGAAGCTGCGGAGCTTATAAAATACGTTCAGGAAAACTTCGGCAATGATGAGTTCAGATTTTACAGCGGCGTAAGCTATCGTCACTGCCTTATCTGGAACAACGGCACGCTTGATGTGGGCAATATGACCCCTCCCCACGATATCACAGGCAGGGTTATTACAGAATATCTCAGCACCTCGCCCAACGCGGAAAAGCTGCTTGACCTTATGAAGCGCAGCTACAACCTGCTGAAAGACCACCCCGTAAACAAGGCGAGAATTGCGCGCGGCAAGCGTCCTGCCAACAGCATCTGGCTGTGGGGCGAGGGCAAGCGCGCAGAGCTTACCCCGTTCAAGGAAAAATTCGGTCTTGACGGCGCTATGATTTCCGCCGTGGATCTGCTTAAGGGTATAGGCAAATTTGCCGACATGAACGTTATCGAGGTTGAGGGCGCAACAGGCTATATCGACACAAACTTCAGCGGCAAGGCTGAAGCCGCTATAAAAGCACTGAAGAACGGTGCGGATTTCGTATATGTTCACATGGAAGCGCCCGACGAATGCGGTCACCGCGCCGAGGTGGAAAACAAGGTGAAGTCCATCGAGATTATCGACGAGCAGGTGCTTGCGCCCATACTTGAAGCGTTTAAGGACGAGGATATCCGTATCCTTATCTGCCCCGACCACCCAACGCCGCTTGCGCTTAAAACTCACACCGCAAACCCTGTTCCCTACCTTATCTATGACAGCACCAAACAGCTTAACGGCGTTGAGAAATTTGACGAGGCGCACGCAGAAGCCACAGGCATTTTCAGACCCGTAGGTCATGAGCTTATCAACACATTTTTGCAGAAATAAGACACAGCCGTTAAATAAAAAATCGGAGAGGATTTCATTCCTCTCCGATTTTTTGTCTAAAACTTGAAATTACGCCTCGTTGATTGCCTTTATGAGCAGCTCGCGCAGCGTATCGGGGGAGCAGTTGCCCTTAAGCTGCTTCATGCACTTGCCGAACAGTGCCATAAGAGCCTTTTCCTTGCCGCTCTTATAATCGTTTACAGAGCGGGTATCCTCGGCAACCACTGCCTTTATTACCGCTTCAATAGCGCCTGTATCGTTGGATACGATAAGATTATTAGCCTTTGCGTATTCCTCTACATCTGCTATATCCTCATCAAACATCGCGGTGAGGATTTTCTTTGCGTTGCCGCGCTGAACCTTGCCCTCCTGAACAAGCTTGATAAGCTTGCCAAGAGCCTTACCGTCAACCGTAAGGTCATCTGCGGTAAGCTGCTTTTTGTTGAGTATATTCATGCAGTCGGAAATAATCCAGTTTGCCGCTTCCTTGGGCTGTCCGCATTCCTCGCAGGCAGCTTCAAAGCAATCGCACAGTGCGCGGCTTTGTGTAAGCTGCTCGGCGTCTGCTTCGGGAAGTCCGATTTCGCTGATGTAGCGCGCCTTTTTCTTTTCGGGAAGTTCAGGCAGCGAAGCCTTTATGCGGTCAAACCACTCGTCATCAATAACAATCGGCATGATGTTAGGGTCGGGGAAATAGCGGTAATCGCCTGCTGTTTCCTTGTTGCGCATTGCATAGCTTTTGCCCTTTATATCGTCCCAGCGGCGTGTTTCCTGAACCAGAACCTCCGTGCCATTTTCAAGCGCGTCAATATGGCGTGCGGTTTCGTACTCAATAGCGCGTGTGATAGCGGAGATGGAGTTCATGTTCTTCATCTCGGTTCTTACGCCAAGCTTATCGCTGCCCTCCTCGCGAACGGAGAGGTTGACATCGCAGCGCATAGAGCCTTGCTCCATGCGGCAGTGGGACACCTTCGCAAAGCGAAGCAGGGAACGAAGCTGCTCAAGATATGCAACAACCTCCTCGGCGCTTGAAAGGTCGGGCTGGGAAACTATCTCGCAAAGCGGAACACTGGTACGGTTGAAGTCAACAAGCGTTGCGTCTGCCCAATCATCGTGGACAAGCTTGCCTGCGTCCTCCTCCATATGAATTTGCTTAATGCGGATATTTTTCTTGCCCTTGCTTGTTTCGATAGGCACAACGCCGTTTACCGCAACGGGGCTGAACCACTGCGTTGTCTGGTAGGAGCAGGGCAAATCGGGATAGTAATAGGACTTTTTATCAAACGTTGTAACGCGGTTTATGTCACAGTTAAGCATAAGACCTGCCGTCATGCCCAAATCAACAACGCGCTTGTTGACGATGGGAAGCATACCGGGCATACCGCAGCACGCAGGGCAAACATGGTCGTTCTGCTCGCCGCCGAACTTAGCAGAGCAGGAGCAGAATATCTTGGACTCTGTCGCAAGCTCTATATGCACCTCAAGACCGATTACGGTTTCGTATTTTTTCATTACTTGCCCTCCTTTTCAAACACGGCAGCCATGTCAAGCAGCGCATTTTCCGAGAACGCACTGCCAATAAGCTGAACTCCGCCGACAACCACAACGGGCAGTCCCGTAATGGAAGCAGGCGCGGTGTAAAGCGCTTCTTCAAAGGCGATGTATTTGTTCTGCTTTACATCGTCCATTGTATAGCGGGTTTTGGAGCAGGCAGGCAGCATAACCGCGTCATATTCGCCGAATATTTCCGCAAACTTCTCTGCAATAACGCGGCGGATACGCAGCGACTTATCATACACTTTCATATAATTTTCGGTGGAAAGCGCGTCCGAGCCGAAAAGAATTGCGGTTTTAAGCAGCTCTCCGAACGCTTCTGTGCGGCTGTTGGTGTAAAGCTCCTCAATGTTCTTATAGTTCTTTGTGCGATAGCCGTACTTTACGCCGTCAAAGCGGGAAACGTTGTTACAAAGCTCTGCGCACATACAAACGTTCCATGCGGTCTTTGCAAGCATAAGCTGTGTATCGTCAATCTCTACAAAATCAACGCCCTGCTCTGCCATGACATCGCAGAAGCGGCTGATTTCTGCGCGCGCCTCATCATCGGCAGCGGCGGTGATTTTTGCTGCAACAGCAACCTTTTTCACCTTTTTGAACTCTGCGCCGCTCTTAACCTTGGCGCAGTCTGCCTCCGAAAGGCTTGTGCCGTCCTTGTCATCATGACCCGCAATTGCGGAAAGCACCAGCTGCGCGTCATTTACGGTGTTTGCCATAACACCCACCGTTTCGCCGGAGCAAGCGGCTGCTATTGTGCCGTAGCGCGAAACCGTTCCGTATGTGGGCTTTATGTATACCTTGCCGCTTAATGCCGCCGCGCGTCTGGGAGTGCCGTTTATATCAAAGCACAGCGCAGCCTTTGCACTGCCCTCGGACAGAATTTCCGCGCAGGCATTTGCAAGCCTGCCGTCCTTTTCGCACGCGCCGAAATATGAGGTTTCGCCAAGCAGGTCGATAGAAAACTCGCCGATATTAGCCTTGCCCGCAATATCATAGCCCGCAGCAGAAAGTCTTGAAACAACCTCCGCGTCAAAAAGGCTCATATATCCGTCCAGCATTTTTGAACCGCCCGTTGTAGGCATATCCTTTGTAAGAAACAGGTCGTCAAGCACAACCGCGTTTGCGCCCGCCTTATCGTTTTTGTGAAGATATAAATTCATGTCAGACCTCCTCCCTATCATTCAAGCAGGCGGGGAACCTGCCAGTAGCCATCGTCCGCCTCGGGTGCGCCGCGCTGAAGTTCCTCGCGGGTAAACAGCTTTTTCTCCACGTCCTCGCGTACAACCGTCATTATCGGCATAACGTGAACCATGCGCTCTGTCTGCTCGGTATCGCAGGAATAAAGACCATCTATTTCCTGCTGCTGTTTTGTAAAAAACGCAAGCACGTCCTCGCGCTGCTGCTCGGTCAGTGCAAGCTGATTAAGCTTTTCCAGCCGTATCAAAACATCTCTGTCCATATACAAAATTCCTTTCCTGAAATTATGTTGTGTCTGCTGCCGAAAACGGCGGGATTTTTTATCCCGCCGCACGGAATTATTCAGATTTGTACCAAAATCAATCTCTTACCTTGATATGAACCTCACGCAGCTGCTGCTCGGTAACATCGCCGGGCGCGCCCATCATAAGGTCCTGCGCATTGCCGTTAAGCGGGAATGCTATAACATCGCGGATTGTTTCCTCGCCCGCAATAAGCATTATCATTCTGTCAACACCGGGCGCCATGCCTGCATGGGGCGGTGCGCCGAACTGGAACGCATTGTACAGCGCGCCGAACTTTGCCTTTACGTCCTCCTCGCCATAGCCTGCAATCTCAAACGCCTTTTTCATAATATCGGGGTTGTGGTTTCTTACCGCGCCGGAAGAAAGCTCCACGCCGTTGCACACGATATCATACTGATAAGCGTAAATATCAAGCGGGTCTTTATTAAGCAGCGCGTCCATTCCGCCCTGCGGCATGGAGAACGGGTTGTGCGTGAAATCAATCTTGTTGGTTTCGGGGTTAAGCTCATACATGGGGAAATCAACGATAAAGCAGAACTTAAAGCTGCTTTCGTCAATAAGGTTCATGCGTTTTGCAACCTCTGTTCTGATTTGTCCCGCAAATCTGGGAGCGTTGTTCTTGCTGTCTGCGATAAAGTAAAGAACATCGCCCACTTCAAGCCCACAGCGCGCTGCAAGCTCTTTTCTCTGCGCGTCATCAAGGAACTTATCAATAGGACCATTGTACTTAAAGCCGCCGTTCTCGCCTTCTTCCACCTTGAAATAGCCAAGGCCCTTCATGCCGACTTCCTGCGTAGCAAAATCCTCCATGCTCTTGAAAAAGCTTTTGGACTGTCCTGCCATCTGCGGTACTCTGATACCTCTTACAGTCTTGTTGCAGAAAGGCTTGAAATCGCTGTCAACAAACAGGTCTGACAGCTCTTTTATAACAAGCGGATTTCTGAGGTCGGGCTTATCTGTGCCGTACTTAAGCATGGACTGCTCAAAGGGTATTCTTTCAAACGGAGGCTTGCCCACCTCTTTATCGGAAAACTCCTTAAATGTGTTGTATACAACTGTTTCAGCAACCTTGAAAACGTCCTCCTGCTCGGCAAACGCCATCTCAAAGTCAAGCTGATAGAACTCTCCGGGAGAACGGTCCTGTCTTGCGTCCTCGTCACGGAAACAGGGTGCAATCTGGAAATAACGGTCAAAGCCCGAGGTCATAAGCAGCTGCTTGAACTGCTGAGGTGCCTGCGGCAGCGCATAAAACTTGCCCTTGTGCTTTCTGCTGGGAACGAGGTAATCACGCGCACCCTCAGGAGAGGAAGCGGTAAGGATAGGCGTCTGGATTTCAAGGAAGCCCATAGCCTCCATCTGGCTTCTCAGATAGCTTAAAATTCTGGAGCGCAGTACAATGTTGTCGTGAAGCTTTTTGTTTCTAAGGTCAAGATAGCGGTATTTAAGTCTTAAATCCTCCCTTGTTGCGGTGGAATTGTCAATTTCAAAGGGAAGCGCCTGACGGCAGGGACCAAGGATTTCAAGGCTTTCCACCCTTACTTCAATCAGACCGGTTGCAAGCTTGGGGTTTACCGTTTCCTCATCTCTTTTTGTTACATTTCCGCTGACAGCGATAACGGTTTCCTTGCTTACATCGGCAAGCATTGCGTCATCGGACAGCACAACCTGTGTTACGCCGTAATGGTCGCGCAGGTCAACAAAGATTACTCCGCCGTGGTCGCGGATAGTATCAACCCAGCCGCAGAGCTTAACGCTCTGACCGATATGGTCGATACCAAGTTCATTGCAGGTATGAGTTCTTAGCATGGTTCTTTTCTCCTTTTGGATATTGTGAAATATAGTCTGCACATTTTTCGGGCAAAAAACAAAAAAGACGCCGTTCGCCCGAACATGGGACGAAAGACATCTTCCGCGATACCACCCAAATTGACCGCAAAGCGATCCGCTCAATTTCATCGTTACGCGATGCTGCGTGCGGTTCTACTGACGCAAGGTGCGCGTTCTTCCGCAGGCTCCGGAGTGTTTTTCGCGCTGCTGCAATACCGAATTTACACCGACATCGGCTCTCTGAAAATGCTTTACGCGGCGGTACTCTCTCCATCACTGCCTTTTATTCATTTTGATTATAGCACATTTTTTTCACGCTGTCAATAATTTTTATCACTTTTTTATGCCCTTTTTGCAGAAAAACAAGCCCTTGCAGTGTCTAAAATCAGGGCGCAGCAGCCGTGCAAAACAGCTCTGCGCCCACAATTTAGGAAACTGAAGCATGAAATCAAACGGATTAAAGCGGAACCGATATATCTTCAAGGATTTTGCTGATAAGCTGCTCTGCTGAGGCAAACTGCTGCTGTCCCTCGGCAAGTACAATCCTGTGCGACAGCACGCTTACCGCTACGGCTTTGACATCGTCGGGGGTGGCAAAGCTGCGGCTGTTCATAAGCGCCATAGCCTGCGCCGCCTTGTACAGCGCAATAGAGGCTCTGGGACTTGCACCAAGCTTAACAAGCTGTGCGTTGCAGCGCGTTGCGTTTACTATGGAAAGTATATACGTCTTAACTGTATCAGCAACGGCGATTTGCTTTGCCTGCCCACGCAGGGAGAGCAGCTCCTCAAGGCTCATCACTGCCGAAATTTCCACATTCTGTGGCATACTGTCAAGCATACGCAGTTCTGCCGCGCGGTCGGGATAGCCGATTGAAACACGCATAAGGAAGCGGTCAAGCTGCGCTTCGGGCAGGTGATATGTGCCGTAGGTTTCTATGGGATTCTGCGTTGCAAGCGTCATAAACGGAACGGGCAGCGCGTGCGTAACGCCGTCAACGCTTATCTGCCTTTCCTCCATGGCTTCAAGCAGCGCAGACTGAACCTTTGGCGAGGTTCGGTTTATTTCATCTGCAAGCAGGAAATTGCACATTGCCGCGCCCTCGCGGTACTCCGATATGCCGCTGTTGATGTCTACTGCGGTGTAGCCTATAACATCGGACGGCATAAGGTCGGGCGTGAACTGTATGCGCCTGAAGCTGCCGGAAACGCTTTTGGCAAGCGTCTGTGCAAGCAAGGTTTTGCCAACGCCGGGAACGTCCTCAATAAGCACATGACCCTCCGCAAGCATGGCGCAGACTATCTTTTCGATAACCGCACGCTTGCCTAGTATAACCTGCTCGATATTGCCAATCAGTTTTTCTATTTTTTCGTTCATAAAATCCCCCGTCTGTATTGCGGCTGTGCTATCACTGCGGTTTGTCAAATATGCACATAAACACGCCGCCAAAGGTTGCCGAAGCAAAAACGGCAAGTCCATAAAACAAGCACATAGAGCGGAAGCCGAAATCAAAATCAGACAAAATGCCGACAAGCGCCGCCAGCAGTCCCAAAGCCATCGGAACGCCAACGCTGACAGCGGTGTATACAGTTGTTTTCATTTGCAGCCTGTTTCGGATAATTCTGTGAAAAACGCCATGCAATGCCCCTGCGCCCGCGCAGATTAACAGCACAGGAAAAACAATAAGCCCAATCAAAACTTCAAAGTATTTCAGAATAATTCCAAAAACGTAAATTCCCACAGCAGCACAGACAGGCATAAGCAGCAAGCCTGCCGCCGAAATTCCTGCATAGCATAATTTTTTGTGCATATATCCCTCTTGAAAACAAAAACGGCGCGGCATAAAGCCGCGCCGCAGTTTCAGCAATATCAGCCGAGAAGCGAATGCTCATCGGAAGCGTCAAACAGGTGGATTTTATTGGGATCCATAGCCAGTTTAACAACGTCCTGGGGACGTGCAGCACACCTGGGAGATACGCGCGCTGTCAGCGGGATACCCTCGCAGGTGAGGTAGAGGTAGGTTTCAGCACCGAGCATTTCGGTTACGTCAACGGAAGCCTCGATAACGCCATTGTTCTTAGCGTTGGAAATGAACATTTCCTCATCACGAATATTCTCAGGACGAATACCAAGGATAACGTCCTTGTCAACATAGTACTTGAGAGCGTCGTTGTCAGCCTTTGCTGCGGGAAGCTCTACATAGAACTTGCGGCCTCTGGAGGTCTTGGTGTCCTCAGAACCAAATTCAACAACGTACTTGCCATCTCTGTTGAGAAGCTTTGCGTTGATGAAGTTCATCTGGGGAGAACCGATAAAGCCTGCAACAAACTTGTTTACAGGGTTCTCATAAAGGTTGATAGGAGAGTCAATCTGCTGAATGTAGCCGTCCTTCATAACAACGATTCTGTCACCCATTGTCATAGCCTCTGTCTGGTCATGGGTTACATAGATGAAGGTTGTACCCAGCTTCTTATGCAGCTTGGAAAGCTCGGTTCTCATCTGCGCACGCAGCTTAGCGTCCAGGTTGGAGAGCGGCTCGTCAAGCAGGAATACCTGAGGGTCACGAACGATAGCACGGCCAAGCGCAACACGCTGACGCTGACCACCGGAGAGAGCCTTGGGCTTTCTGTCGAGAAGGTGACCGATATCAAGAATCTTTGCAGCCTCTTCAACCAGCTTCTTGATTTCGTCCTTGGGAACCTTACGAAGCTTAAGACCGAATGCCATGTTATCAAATACTGTCATATGGGGGTACAGAGCGTAGTTCTGGAATACCATTGCGATATCTCTGTCCTTGGGAGCAACGTCGTTTACAAGACGGTCGCCGATGAACAGCTCGCCCTCGGAAATTTCCTCAAGACCTGCAACCATACGCAGTGTCGTGGACTTACCACAACCGGAAGGGCCAACGAGTACGATAAACTCCTTGTCCTTGATGTTCATTGTAAAGTCGGAAACGGCTACAACGCCGCCGGGATAACGCTTGTATATGCCTCTGAGTGATAAGCTTGCCATTGTAAGATGACCTCCTGATGTACTTTAGATTTGCAGAGCGTCAACCGATACGCGGCAGACACTCCTATGCCATTTGGCGCTAATAATATAATACCAAAATCAAGCGCAAAATAAAAGAGCCTAACTTAACAAATATTTTTGGACTACTTTATCTATTTTCACTAACAGCTACAAAAAAGCGCCCCAAAAAATCAATTGTGATAGTGTTATTGCACAAAAAAAGCAGGATTTTAAGCAATTTTAAGCTCCCCCAAAAATATTTTTGGAAATTATAACAAAACATTTTGCGATTTTTTGTGCATATCAGCACAATATATTGAGCATTATTAAGCATAAATTAACATACAATCTATCGGACGGGCAAAAAGCGGCGTCAATTTTTGTGCAATATGCAGGAGGACAACAATGACCAGAAACAATACGCGCGCTGGCGGGGCGCTGATTGCAGGGGCGGTGCTGCTTATCCTTGCCGCTGTCTGGGGCCTGATACGGCTTTCGGGCGGCGGAACGCCGATAGACGGCTCAACAAGCGGCGCAAGAACGGCGTTTATAAATTCCTGCGGCTGGGAAACAGACGCGACCCACTGCGACCTTAAGGAGGTCCGTATTCCTGTTGAATTTGACGAGGTATACGAGGAATACAACAAGCTTCAGCTTCAGCAGGGCTTTGACCTGCGCCCTTACAGGGCACATTCCGTAAAGCAGTATACATATCTCATACACAACTACCGCGATGAGAGCGGCGGCATCAATCTGCCCAATATATACGCAAATCTTCTTGTTGAGGACGGCAGAATTATCGGCGCAGATATCACCTCGGGCGAGGCGGGAATCTTTATCGCCGCACTTAGGCACAGCGAGGATTGACAAACACGGCGGCATGATATATAATGTTTGCAGAAAATCATAGCCGCGCAGAAATCAATTTTTGTGCGGTATCGCCAAAGGGACGTGATAAAATGGATAAAAAGTACAAGGCGGCAATTATCTGCGCAGCAGCCATGATTGTATCGGCTGCTGTTCTGCTGATTATAAGGCTTAATCCCACAGGAACACGCGAAGCTCCGCCGTTTGTGTATACAAGTTCCGCCGGAGCAGAGGAAAGCACAGCAGCGCAGCCGCCTGCTTCAACAGAGAAAACCGACAATTCCTCAGAAACAGCCGATATCCCCGCAGATGATATGCCGCAGTGCGATGAAACAGTTCTGCTTACATCAAATGACCCCGAAAACTATTTTCGGTTTGTGTTCAGCGCGGACGAAATTATTATCGAAGGGCGGTATGGCAGCGGCACAATATCCCTGTTCAGCGCGGGAGAATACTACTGCACACCCGTATTTGCTGAGGACGGCAGCTTTACCGCAAGTCTTGAAACGCACCTTGGCAGCGGTTATCACAGCCTGTGTGCCTGCCTTGACAACGGCGCAGTGCTTATCTGGAGCATATTCAGTGATGACGAGGGGCTGCACCCTGTCATATGCGGCGATGTTATCAGCAAAAACGCGGCAGTACAGAATTTTATTCTTGATATCCCTGCGGACATTGTTGCAGAATATATCGTTACGGGCGGCACGGACAAGCAGCGCGCCGAAACTCTCTCGCAGATAAACGAGATAGCTGCGCAGGTTTGCAGCGGTATTGAAAACGACTACGACAAAGCGCGCGCACTGGCGCAATGGGTATCTCAGAACATCTATTACGACTATGACGCATTCGGCAGTTCCGTAACAACACAAACGCTGTCGCTTGGCAGCACGCTTTCGCTCCACCGCTCGGTATGCGGCGGATATGCCAACCTTTACGCGGCGCTGTGCCAGTCGCAGGGAATTGAATGCCTTATAGCACAGGGAGATGTTGTGCAGAATTACCTTACCTTTGAGGAAGCTGAAACGGCGCCAAGCCACGAATGGAATTTAGTGCATATTGACGGCAGATATTTCTGGGTGGACACGCTATGGAACAATTCGGGCAACAGCTATTCGGACGGGATTTACACCGACGGCGAACCATGCCAGCGCTATTTCGACCCCACCGAGGAAGCAATGGCACAGAACCACAGAGCGACGAGAATAGAAAAACGCGAATTTTTTTCAGCCAATTGATAATATTTTGTTTACAAGTCACGCTCCCCGCTGTAAAAACGGGGAGTTTTTGCCTTCTTTTCAGCCGTCAGACTGCTTCATGTTGTCAAGCGCATACTCGCAGCACTGTATGACAAGCTGATTAAAGGAAATATCATGCTGTGCGGCAAGCCGTTCAAGCTTTTCGATAAGGTTATCTGGCATACGGATAGTTTTATTTGAAGCTGACGGTTTTTTTATTTCAAACATTATTTCACTCCGTTCTCTGAAATGCTATATTAAATCTTAACTTATATTGCCCTCAAATAACAGACTCAAATTTGCAAGTAAAATGTACTTGCAAATTTGAGTATATTGTGATATAATGTTTGCAGCGGGCGGTAATTCCCGCAAAAAATAAAAAGGAGTTATTTTTATGAACACCGTTACCTTTATGACCTCGCTGCTGACCTTTTACTTAAAAGGCGAAATCAGACAAGAGCAGCATTTTATCAGGCTGAAGCGTCCCAACACTATCCTTTCGTTTATCCCTCTCGGCTCAAAAAAGGACTCTATCCCTATTGAGCAAATTTCCTCCGTAAGCGCGGATTTCAAGCTTCAGTTCAAAAACTTTCTCATCGGTTTGCTTCTCTCAATCATCGGAATAATTATGCTGCTGTCTATGAGTGTTCTTTCGCTTATCGGTCTTGTGGTACTTATCATAGGCGCGTCAAATGTTATCAACGCATTCCAGACCGAACTGACAATAGACACTCCATCGGGCAAATCATGGGTTATCAGCTTTCTGATTTTTGAGAAAGGCAAGGCAATACAGGCTGCCGAACAGATTGAACAGCTTATTTCCCGCCGCTATGACGCAACGGACGTAGGGCTGCACACAGAAAAGCAGACAGAAGCGCTGGTAAACGCAATCTCCAACATCAAAAACAACTGATTGCAGAAGATACAAAAAAGCTCCCCGACCGAAATCGGGGAGCTGATTTATTATGTGCCTTGATTACATCTCAACCGTCAGACCCTCGGCAGAGCGAACCTTGAAGTTCCTTGCCGTGCCTGTTGTTGTAACCTTGATTACATCGCCGTTTCTTGCAGCGTAGATGGTCAGAATAATGTTGCTTTCGCTGTCGTAAATCTTAGCCTCGGCGGTCTTGCCGTCCTCAAGCTGATAGATAACGATGTCTGCGTTTTCTGCGTAGTCATAAGTGAAGCCGCGCTTGAAATCGCCATATGCGATAATGCTGTTGGGCTTTGCAAGTACAGGCATGGAGAAGTAGTCATGCTTTGTTTCGTACCACTTGCCGCCCTCAAACACTTCGCCCGTCTGGATATCCGTCCACTTGCCTGCGGGAACATAGTACTGCGCTATACCCTCCTCGTTGAATACAGGCGCAACAAGCAGATTGTCGCCAAGCATATACTGTCTGTCGAGAGCCAGAGTTGCGGGGTCGTCAGAATAATCAACAACCATTGCCCTCATCATGGGAACGCCTGTTGTATGGGTCTTGTTTGCCTGTGCAAACAGGTAAGGCATAAGTCTGCCCTTAAGCACGGTCCAGTGGCGGAGAACATCGCAGCTTTCCTCGTCAAAGTTCCACGGAACACGGTAGGAGCTGTTGCCGTGCAGTCTGGAGTGGGAGGACATAAGTCCAAACGCGCACCAGCGCTTGTAAAGGTCGGGAGTGCCTTGTGCCTCAAAGCCGGAAATATCGTGGCTGAAGTAGCCAAAGCCGCTCATGCACAGCGACAGACCGCCGCGAAGTGTTTCCCACATGGACTCATAGTTGGAGAAGCAGTCACCGCCCCAGTGAACAGGGAATTTCTGTCCGCCAACGGTTGCGGAACGTGCAAACAGGCAAGCCTTATCCTTGCCGTAGTATTCCTCCAGAACCTCAAATACGGTCTTGTTATAGAGGTAGGTGTAGTAGTTGTGCATTTTGTAGGGATCGCTGCCGTCATAGTAAACAACGCCCTTGGTGGGGATTCTCTCACCAAAGTCGGTCTTGAACGCGTCAACGCCCATTTCGCACAGCGCGCGCAGCTTGCCCTTGTACCACTCGCACGCTGCGGGGTTTGTAAAGTCCACAATAGCCATACCAGGCTGCCACATATCGCCCTGCCATACGCTGCCATCGGTATTCTTTACAAAATAGCCGCCCTTTACACCCTCGTCAAACATTGAGGAACGCTGGGCGATGTAGGAGTTAATCCATACGCAGATTTCAAGTCCCTTTGCCTTAAGGCGCTCAAGCATAGCCTTGGGGTCGGGGAACATTCTCTTGTCCCATGTAAGGTCGCACCAGTTGAACTCCTTCATCCAGAAGCAGTCGAAATGGAACACCTCAAGCGGAATGTTGCGTTCTGCCATGCCGTCGATAAAGCTTGAAACGGTAGCCTCGTCATAATTTGTTGTAAACGAGGTGGTCAGCCACAGGCCAAAGGTGTATGCAGGTGTAAGCGCAGGCTTGCCTGTCAGCGTTGTATAGTTTTCAAGAACATTGGAAACCTTCTCGCCGCCGATTACAAAATATTCAAGATGCTCGCCCTGAACGGAGAATGCAACCTTGGATACCGTTTCACTTGCAACCTCAAAATTAACCTTTTCTGGGTGATTTACAAACACACCGTAGCTTCTGGAGGATACATAGAAAGGAATGGACTTGTAGCTCTGCTCAGAGGAAGTGCCGCCATCGTTATTCCACACGTCAACGGTCTGTCCGTTCTTTACAAAGGTGGAGAATTTCTCGCCGAAGCCGTAGATATTCTCGCCCACGGAAATATTCATCATCTCGCGCATTACGCCCTGCTCGGCTGTTTCCTCATGCGCAAAGAAAGGCTTCATAACATCGTTTGCCATGCGCTCGTTGGTTTTCCACTGCTCCTCAAGTATGTAGGAGGTGGTGCGCCAGCCCTGCTTTGTCAGCAGCTTGTCGCCGTAATAATACTTGATATCCCATGCGCCGCTTTTTGCAACAACAACCCTTGTCATGCCCGAAATAAGCTCAAAGGCATTATCGGTTTCCTTGATGACAGGCTTGAAATTCTTATCCTCATACAGTTCAAAGCTGGGAGCCTTCTTCAGCGCGCCCTTGAAATGGTCAACCGTAACCTTGATGGTATTTTCCAGCGTAGAGGTAAAAGATATCTCCAGCACAGGACCGCCAAGGGTCATACCGCGGTTGGCAATCCACTGGTTTGTGGCAAGCACGTTGATTGAGGTTTCATCAGCCGTAACCTCATACATCTGTGTAGCATAGTTTACGCCGTAGCCGGGCTTGTTAAGCCAAAGTCCGTCTGCATACTTCATAGCAAAATCCTCCGTTTTAAGATAAAAAATTATGTTTTTATGATGTTTTCGGTAATCGTTTACACGACCTTGATACTATAATAGCATACTTCTTTTCAAATTGCAAGGGGGTAAACAAAATTTTTTTGGAATTTTTGCAGGCGAATGAACTGCAAAAAGCGGGAAAAACTGAATTTTCTGCAAGCCGAAGCGCCCGCAAAATCTGCGGGCGCTGTGTTTTATTATTGCTTATTGCGAATATATTCGTCCATTGCCTTTGCCGCAGTTTTGCCCGCGCCCATTGCAAGGATAACCGTAGCCGCGCCTGTAACCGCGTCGCCGCCCGCATAAACTCCCTCGCGCGAGGTAAGACCATGCTCGTCCGCAACAAAGCAGCCGTGCTTGTTGGTTTCCAGTCCCTTTGTGGTATTTCTGATAAGCGGATTGGGGCTTGTGCCTATCGCCATGATAACGCAGTCCACGTCAAGAATATGCTCGCTGTTCGGCTTTGGCTGCGGCTTTCTTCTGCCGCTCTCGTCAGGCTCGCCAAGCTGCATTTCGATACATTTCATGCCCACAACCGATTTATGCTCGTCGCCAAGTATCTCCACAGGATTTGTAAGGGTTCTGAAAATAATGCCCTCCTCTTTGGCGTGGTGGATTTCCTCGTTGCGGGCGGGCATTTCCTCCTCGCCGCGGCGATATACAATATACACCTTTTCCGCGCCAAGCCTGCGGGCGCAGCGTGCGGCGTCCATTGCAACGTTTCCGCCGCCCACAACCGCAACGCTTCTGCTGTTCTTTATGGGAGTATCTGCGTCCTCACGGTATGCTTTCATAAGGTTTACGCGGGTGAGAAACTCGTTTGCGCTGTACACGCCCTTAAGGTTCTCTCCAGGGATATTCATAAATCTGGGCAGACCTGCGCCCGAGCCGATGAAAACAGCCTCAAAGCCCTGCTCAAAAAGCTCGTCAACCTCGATGGTTCTGCCGATAACAACATTTGTTTCAACCTTTACGCCAAGCGCTTTAAGGTTTTCAATCTCCTTTTCCACAATGGACTTAGGCAGCCTGAACTCGGGTATGCCGTAAACCAGTACGCCGCCCGCAAGGTGCAGTGCCTCAAACACAGTTACCTCATAGCCAAGCCGTGCAAGGTCGCCCGCACAGGCAAGTCCGCTTGGTCCTGCGCCGATTATTGCACACTTATGACCGTTTGGCTGCGGCTTTTCCATGCTGCCCGCCGCGTGACTGTTGTGCCAATCGGCAACGAAGCGCTCCAGCCTGCCGATTGCCACAGGCTCGCCGTTTTTGCCGCGCACGCACCTGCTTTCACACTGGGTTTCCTGCGGACAAACTCTGCCGCACACAGCGGGAAGCGAGCTGCTTTGCGAAATAATCTGATAAGCGCCCTCATAATCCTTTTCGCGGATTTTCATGATAAACGCAGGAATATCTATTGAAACAGGGCAGCCGCCTACGCACGGCTTGTTCTTGCAATTAAGGCAGCGCTCAGCCTCGTCAAGCGCCTGCTCCTCGGTATAGCCAAGGGCAACCTCGTCAAAATTGCCGCTGCGCACCTCGGGATTTTGTACGGGCATTTCGTTCTTTTTACGGCTCATGTTAGGCATTATTACTGCGCCCCCTTTTCAAAAAGCTTACAGGTATCCTCGCGCTTGTGGGCTTCAAAATCCCTGTACATTGCGGAGCGTTCGATAGCCTCGTCAAAGTCAACAAGATGTCCGTCAAACTCCGGACCGTCCACACAGGCGAATTTTGTTTCTCCGCCCACGGTAAGCCGACAGCCGCCGCACATTCCCGTGCCGTCAATCATTATCGGGTTCATGGATACAACGGTCTTTATTCCGTATTCCTTGGTAAGCTGCGCAACAAACTTCATCATAACAAGCGGACCTATCGCCACAACCTCGTCATAGCGGTTGCCGCCCTCGATAAGCGCTTTAAGCGCCTGCGTAACAAGGCCCTTTTCGCCCGCACTGCCGTCGTCCGTCATTATTTTCATAACATCGCTGACTGCCCTAAACTCGTTTTCAAGTATAACAAGGTCGCGGCTTCTGAAGCCTATAATGCTATGCACCTCCGCACCAAGCCCGTGAAGCTTTTTCGCCACGGGATAGGCAATCGCGCAGCCAACGCCGCCGCCGATTACAGCAACCTTTTTAAGTCCCTCGGTGTGCGTGGGCGTGCCGAGAGGACCTACAAAATCGTGAATAAAATCGCCCTGCTGAAGATGGTTAAGCTTTTCGGTTGTAGCACCCGCTATCTGGAATATTATAGTAACAGTTCCTTTTTCCCTGTCAAAATCGGCAACGGTAAGCGGAATACGCTCGCCCTCCTCGTCAACGCGCAGGATTATAAACTGCCCCGGCTCTGCTTTTCTGGCAACAAGCGGCGCTTCAACTTCCATAAGCGTGACATAGGGATTAAGAACTTCCTTTCTTGCTATTCTGTACATTGTGTTTACCTCCCGTAAACTGTTTATCACTGTTTAGTATATCCCATTTACGCCAAAAATGCAAGTTATACTAAATGTAAATTCAAAATTTCGTCAAATATTATTATTTCCGCCGCAGAGGTTAAAAATTTTGTGTAATATGCAGAATAAATTACGGCAGCGCCGAATAAACAGGGCGCTGCCTTAAACATTCTTTTGCCGAAGCTCCTCCGCAAGCGCGGAAAGCTTTTTCAGCCTGTGATTTAAGCCACTGCGGCTTATCGGATTTCGGAACATACCGCAAAGCTCCGACAGCGACATTTCCGGGTTGTCCAGCCTCAGCTCGGCGGTTTCGCGGAGTTCGTCGCTAAGCCAGTCCGCACCCTTGGCGGCATAGATATACTCGATATCCTCCACGCTTTTTCCCGCAGCCGCAACGGTTTTGTCAAGATTTGCATTCTCACAGTTTACAGAGCGGTTTACGCGGTTGCGGAAATCCTTCATTATCTTCACCTGCATTATCTCCAGCGAATGTGACGCCGCACCAATATAGGTAAGAAAATCCTCGATAAGCTCGCTTTCCTTTGCGTACAGCACAAGGCTGTCCGCCGCGCGAAGCTGCCCGCTGCCGTCCACCACGCGCGCCCTGCGTGAGCGCACCGTAGTCTTTATTGCCATGCCATGCTCGTTGATAAAGCCGTGCAGTGCCCTTGCCCTGTCTGCGTCGGGCAGGACTATTTCAAGGTGGTATTCCTTATTTGGGTCGGTAACAGAACCGCACGCCGCGAATACCCCGCGCAGAAACGCGCCGCTTTCGTTATCGTTGCCCGAAACCACCGCCGAATTTATACTGCTGTAATCGCCGAACTGTTTAAGAATTATATCATATCCATCTGTTATCCTGAACGTATACAGTGAACCGCCGTTTTTTACAAGGCGGACGGTTTCATGCCGCACCGCGGGAAAAATCTCATTGCAAAGCGCCCGCGCCGCATTAAGCAGATACATTTTTTCTGTCTGTACAAGCGGCATTCCGTCTGCTGTACGCGAGGCGAAAAATATACCATAAAGCATTGCGCGCATTTCTGCCGCCTGCATATCTTTAATTTCACAAAGTCCTTTTTTTATTTCAGACGAGAACGACATTTTATCCTCACTTCTTGCCTGCGTCGCGGTGCAGTATGCGCACCTTAAGTTCCTTTTTCTTCAGATGTTCTGCGGTAAGCTCCGCAAAGGTAACGCTGCGGTGCTTACCGCCGGTGCAGCCGTAGGCTATTACAAGGCGGCTTTTTCCCTCCGCAACATAATGCGGGATAAGAAAATCAATCAGCCCGAACAGCCTGTCCTGCAATTCGACAGATTGCGGAAAGCTCATTACATAGTCGCGTACTTCCTTGTCAAGACCTGTTTTTTGCTTAAGCTCGGGGATATAAAACGGATTTGGCAGGCAGCGAACATCAAAAACAAGGTCGGCTTCACCCGGTGCGCCATATTTGAATCCAAAACTCATGCAGCTTACAAGCATTGCGTCCGAAGCCTTTTCAAGGAAAAGTCCCGCAATCTGCTCCTTAAGCTGACCTATGCTGAGCAGCGAGCTGTCAACTATGTACTCGGCGTTTTCGCGGATATTGCCAAGCAGTTCAATTTCGGTGTCCACCGCCTTGCCGATATCTCCCTCCGCAGCCTCGTCAAGCGGGTGCTTGCGGCGTGTTTCCTTATATCGCTTGATAAGCACCTCGCGCGACGCCTCTAGGAACAGCACTTTTACATTGATACCGCGCAAATGCAGCTTGGTTATGCTTTCCTCAAGTCTGAAAAACATAGCGCCGCCGCGTATATCCGTAACGATGGCTACCTTTTGTATCTCATCGTTTTCGTTGCAGATAGCGGCAAAATCGGGAATAAGCTGCGGCGGCATATTGTCAATGCAGAAATATCCGATATCCTCCAGTACCTTTACAGCAGAGGACTTGCCCGAACCCGACAAGCCTGTTACTATTACAAATTCCATAAAACCACCCTTTTTGATACAATCACTGGAGAACAAGCATTTCACACTCAAGCTTAACGCCCTTTTGCTCCATAACAACATTCTGTATATGCCGCACAAGCGCCATGATATCCTCAAAGCTTGCGCCGCCGCGGTTTATCACAAAGCCGCTGTGCTTTTCGCTTACCTGTGCGCCGCCTATCGAAAAGCCTTTCAGACCGCATTCCTCAATAAGCGCCGCCGCAAAGTATCCCTCCGGACGCTTGAAGGTGCTGCCGCAGCTTGGAAACTCAAGCGGCTGCTTGTCGCGCCTGCGCTGCAAAAGCTCGTCCATTCGCGCCTTTATTGCCGCTTTATCGTCCTTTTTAAGCTGCGTTGTAACGCTGACAATCACGCAGCTTTTTCCGCAAAAGAAACTGTGCCGATAGGAAAGCTGAAGCTTATCTGCGGTAATTTCCTGTAAGTCACCGTTTTCATCAATATAACGGCAGCTTTGCACAATATCTTTCATCTCGCCGCCATATGCACCCGCGTTCATATACAAGGCGCCGCCCGCAGAGCCGGGAATGCCATATGCAAATTCAAGCCCCGAAAGTCCGTTTTCAAGCGCCGCCATGCACACAGCTTTAAGGCTTGCCCCTGCAAGCGCGGTTATCACATCGCCGTTCACCTCAACGCGACTGAAATCCGCGCCCATAAGGATTATGCAGCCGCGATAGCCATCACCGCTTACCAGTACATTGCTGCCCCTGCCAAGGACAAAGTAAGGTATGCCCTGCCCTTTGCACAGTCTGATAATACTGCATAGCGCGCTTTCGCTGTCTGCATTTACCAGTATATCGCAGCAGCCGCCCACTTTCATCGTGGTATGCGGGGCAAGCGGCTCGTTTAGGCTGTATTTTACGCCGATATTGCGGCACAGCTTTTCAAGAGAAAGGTAATCCATAGGCAAACCCTCCGTGTGAAATTTACGGGCGACTGTCAGCCGCCCGATATGTTGGAATTTCAAAGTCTGATATATGTACAGCAGTCAGACAAGAGCAATTACTCTGCCAGTGTGTACAGATACGCCGCGCCAATTATGCCCGCGTCATTGCCAAGCTTTGCTATATCAAGCTTTGTGGAGTGCTGGGGGTCTATGCAGTAGCTTTCGCGCTTTATAAACTCGTTAAGCGGCTTTGTAAGGTTCTCGCCCTCCTTGCAGATACCGCCGCCGATAAGCAGAACTTCAGGCTGGAACGTATTTACTATATTTGTAAGTCCGCAGCCAAGATAGTTGATATACATATCAACTACGCCGCAAGCTGCGCTGTCGCCTGCGCGCCAGCCGTCAAATGCGGTCTTGCCGTCAACGTTTTCAAGGCTGCCTGCAATTTCCCACATTTTGCTGTCCTTGTGTTCCTCCATTGCTTCCTTTGTCATGTTGATAAGCGCCGTTGCGGAAGAATAAGCCTCAAAGCAGCCCTTTCTGCCGCAGCCGCACTGCCTGCCGCCGTACTGAATTACGCTGTGTCCAAGCTCTGCACCGCAGTAGTTGAAGCCTGTATAAATCTTGCCGTCAATGATAATTCCGCCGCCAACGCCTGTGCCTAAGGTTACCACAACAACGTCCTTGTAGCCCTTGCCTGCGCCGTTCAGCACCTCGCCAAAGGCGGCTGCGTTTGCGTCGTTTTCAACAAATATATCCTTGTTAAGCTTCTTTTGGATAAGCGTGCGCAGGTCGGTATTGTTGAAACCAAGATTGCAGCTGTACAGCACTATGCCGCTGTTGCGGTTTGCAACGCCGGGCGTGCCTATGCCTATGCTGTTTACCTCGCCGATTGTTACCTTTGCCTCGCCAAGAGCCGCCCATACGGTTTCAACGATGGCGTCCGCAATTTCCTCCGCGGGGCGGGGGAGATTTGTCTTAGCCGTAGCCTTTGCAACGATATTGTAATTTTCGTCTACCACGCCGACCTTTATATTTGTGCCGCCGAGGTCAATTCCTATGTTGTACATTGGTTTATATTCCTTTCAGATATTACAGATTAAGGTCGGACATGATGTCCTCCTCGTCAGAATCTATGCCAAGCTGTTTAAGCAAATCCTTTGCCGCGTTGTATCCCATCTTCTTCTGGCGGTTGTTCATGGCGGCAACCTCCAAAATAACGGCAAGGTTACGTCCCGGCTTTACCGGGATTGTAAGCAGTGGAACCTTAACGCCCAAAATGGTCATAAAATGCGTGTCAACGCCCATTCTGTCATAGGTTTTTTCAGGGTTCCACAACTCCATTTCAACAACCATGTCAATCTTTTCGGTAAGCTTAACCGCACCCACACCGAAAAGCTGTCTTGCGTTTATAATACCTATGCCGCGAAGCTCCAGAAAATGACGGATATTATCGGGAGAACTGCCCACGAGAGTGATGTTGGAGGCCTTTTTAATCTCAACCGCGTCGTCTGCAATAAGTCTGTGTCCGCGTTTTACAAGCTCAATAGCGGTTTCTGATTTACCGACGCCGCTTTCGCCCAGTATCAGCACACCCTCGCCGTAAATCTCGATAAGAACGCCGTGGCGGGTAATTCTTGGCGCAAGCTGAAGGTTAAGGAACGCAACAAGCTTTGCTATAAACGTGGAAGTACTTTCCTCCGCGATAAACAGCGGCGTACCCGATTTTTCAGCAGCCTCCGCCACCTCGGGAAACGGCTCAAGCCCGCGGGTTATGATAAGCGCGGGGAAGTGATAGCCAAACAGATCGTCAAGGCGCTGACGGCGGGTATCCGCGTCCATACCGTTTAGATAGGCATACTCGCTGTTGCCCATAACCTGGATACGCTTGTTGTCAAAATACTCATAAAATCCCGAAAGCTGAAGTCCGGGACGGTTGGTATCGTTGCTGGATATCAGCCTGTTGCCGCCGTTTTCGGGCATAAACACCGTGCGCAGGTGAAACTCATCAATTATTTTTTGCAGCGGGAACGAAAACTCCCTGTTGATTTCTTCAAGAGGCATAAGAACAGTCCTTTCCGAATTTACGTCATTAAGGCAAGTGTGCCTTGACTATCATTATACAGTATGCGCGGAATTATTTCAAGTATTTTGATTATTTTTATTTTCGTACAAAGCCGCGCCGCTAAGCCTGCAATTTAACCCATATATCCCACAACGCTTCTCAGAATTGCCAAAGCGTCTGCGCAGGTCACCTTGCCATCGCCGTTAAAGTCGGCTCTGGGGTCGTCCGTGCCGCCGCTCACAATAAGCCTAAGCAGCAGGGAAGCGTCTGCGGTGGTTACGGTCATGCTGTTGTTAAGGTCGCCCTTTATCTTGGTAACGCTGTCGGCTATGATTACATAGTCGCCGCGCTGCTGCGGGCAAAGCTTCACCCCGCCGTCCTTTGCAATTTTACAGGTGTCGGCAAGTACAAGCGCCGCTGCACTTTCATCATAGCGGTACAGGTTGGCAAATTTGCCGCTGTATTTCAGGTCAACGCTGTAGCTGAACTCCGCGCAAAGCTTATTATCACCGTTGAAATGAATAACCGCAGCAGCCGCACCGCCAACGCCGTTTGTCAGCACATCGGGGATATACACCCCATCAGTGCGGAAGCCAAGTCCCATGGGCGGCACAGCGCCATCTATAATATCAGCGGTCTTAATGCTCCACATGGCATTATCTGCAACCGTAAAATTAAGCGTGAGATTTTTCTCAATTGCGGCAAGCATAACCGCAGCGGGAACGGAAACGCAGCCGTTTGTTTCTATCGAAACAGCAGTCCCTGCGGTTTTTTTCCTCAGCGCTGAAGCTATCGCGCTCCAGCCCTTTATGTCCGTACCCGATATCACGGCGTTATCTGCCGCAGTGCTTTCAGAAATGCCGCTGTAAGGCAGCTCCGTCTGAGCGCCCGCAGAACTGCCGCTGCCGAATTTTACATCAATAGTAAACGTATCGGTAAACCCTTCATATGTTACGGTAAGCTCTTTTTCGCCTGCGGTGTTGGTGTTAAATCCCGATATCATGCTTTCGGTCATTGCAATATCCTTGTGTGAGCCGTCCTCATAGGTTACAACGATATAACCGCCCGTAAGGTCAAGCGCCTCGCCTTTATCATAACGCTGTTTGCGCGGCTCGGTATCTATTTCCATATAACGCGCATCAAGCTCTGCGGGTATTGCAACGGTGTATTCAAACTCCGCGATATCGCTGTTGTTGTAGCCTGTTTTAACCGCAACCGCGCGGATAGTTGCGCTTACCGTTTCGCCCGCTGCGCATTTTATCCTGATAGGGTCGCCATCGTATTCCCTGCTGTAAATATCAGGCTCTGTGCCATCGGTGGTGTAGAATATCTTCGCCCCTCTGGTGGAACAGGAAAGTTCAATATAGAGGTTTTCCTCATAGACGCCGGATTTTTCGTTGGCTTTGGGCGTGGAAACGGTCTTGACCGCGTAATACTCACGGTAAACATTGGCAGTGCAAAGGCTGCCCTCCTGCGCAAACGCGGCAGTGCAGCCAAGCGACATTATAACCACAGCGGCAAGCGCGGTCATGCGTTTTGCGATATCCATAAATACAACCCCCATTTTCATATTATTTTA
>CAZLBL010000029.1:0-25519 GCA_964557825.1 uncultured Ruminococcus sp. | reverse complement strand
TTGGCAAAGCCAACCCTTGCCACGTTAAATGACGGGGCAAGCCCCTTATTGAATGGACAATGGACAAATGACAAATGACAAATGACAACCGCCCTGCGCGCAGGGCGATTGCGCGTAAGCACACTCGCTCAGCCAGCTTCCCCCAAAGGGGGAAGCCTTCTGCTCCAACTTTAATTTCACGCGCCAAAGGCTTCTCCCCTTGGGGAGAAGCTGTCACCGAAGGTGACTGATGAGGGCTAAACTTAATGCTAAAATTAAATTGTAGATTGAGCTTTGTTTGTTGCAGCGGCGCGCGCAGGGCAAACGCTCGGACACCTCATCTGGCGCTTCGCGCCACCTTCCCCTCAAGGGGAAGGCTACAATTCCTCATAGTACCGCTTCATCTCTGCGGCGTCCTCTGCCTGCGTGCCGTCGCTCTCGCAGATTATCGAGGGGGAAAGCCTGCGCCTTGCAAGCTCCTCCATAAGCGGCTCAAAATCGGGACCCCACTGCCTGTCGGCAAAGGTGACGTGGCGCTTCTCGCCGCCCGCCGTGAACTCAATCCTGCTGAAATGAATGTGCATACGCGAAAGCCTGTCATGCCCAAGCTTATGCTCTATATAGTCCAGAATGCGCGCGTAGTCCTCCCCCGACTTTATGCCGCCAAGGGTGCGCGCGTTGAGGTGACCAAAATCCACCGTGGGCAGGAAACGCTCGTCCGCGCCGCACAGCGAAACAACCTCCTCCAGCGTGCCAAGCTGATTTATCTTGCCCATGGTTTCGGGGCAGATTATGATATCGGAATAGCCCGCCTCATCAAGCGCCGCCTGCGCCCGTTTAAGCGTGTCCGCCGCAAGCGCAAGAGCCTCCGCGCGGCTGATTTTCCCACATGAGCCGGAGTGAACCACAATTTTCTTCGCGCCCACCGTCCGCGCCGCCTGCGCCGACTGCACAATGTACTCCACGCTCTTAAGCCGAGTTTCCTCTGCCACCGAGGAAAGCGAAATGTAATACGGCGCGTGAAGCGTAACGTAAATCCCGTGCTTTTCCGCAATTTCGGGAAGCATAGCCGCCCGCGCGCCAAGCCTTACGCCCCTGCCGTACTCCACCTCGTAGCCGTTAAGTCCCATTTCCGCAAGATATTGTGGCAGGTCGTCGGGGAACTTTCTCTTTCCCCAGCTTAGCGAATTTCCCCCCGGTCCGAATGAAATTGACATATTATTTCCTTTCAAGCTTTGAATAGTCCCTGTGGAACACAAGGCTCTCCGCCCTGCGCTTCAAGCGGAACGTCCATGTTTTTTCAAGGTGGAACGGCTCTACAAGCACCGTCCTGACGCCCTTGAAATTCCCCGCCATAACGTCGGTGAATATCTGGTCGCCCACCACAAGGGTGTCGCGCTTTGTTGCGCCCATCGCCTTCATGGCGCGGGTTATGCCGAACGTCAGCGGCTTTGCGCCGTTTGCCGTAAACGGCAGACCCAGCTTTTCCGCAAGCGGCTGAACCCGCTTTTGCGTATTGTTGGACACAATGCGCATTTTAATACCAAGCCTGCGCATTTCGTCAAGCCAGTCGGCAACGCCCGCCTCTGCGGCGGGATTTCCGTGCATGGAAAGCGTGTTGTCAAGGTCAAGCACAAGCGCGGAAATCCCGTTGCCGCGCAGGAATTTTTCATCTATATCCAAAACGCTTTTCAGCCAGAACGTAGGCTTAAACAGCATAAATCCTCCAATTCTATCGCATAAGCAATCCGCATAAACAATTAAAGCGGACACAGAATGTCCGCTTTAACCGTTTGATTTTAAGTAGCAAATCCGTAAAATCAGAACTTGCGCTTGCGAGCAGCTTCGGACTTCTTCTTACGTTTTACCGAAGGCTTTTCGTAATGCTCTCTTTTACGAACTTCAGCAAGAACGCCGTCCCTTGCGCATGAACGCTTGAAACGCTTAAGCGCGGTATCAAGAGATTCATTTTTACCAAGACGAATTTCTGCCATCTATATTTCCCTCCCTTTGCCGTATGGCACAGGTTATTCTACAAAATAGTAGTTATACAAAAAGTATATATCTTATTATACAGCACCCAGGCACTTTTGTCAAGTAGGTAAAGCGAATTTTTAAGAAAAAATTTCTAGAAAGGCTTCCCCTTGAGGGGAAGCTCCCGCGTAGCGGGTGATGAGGTGGCTAATTCTCCCGCCCTCGATGGGCGGGAGAATTCAATAAGGGGCTTGCCCCTTATTGAATTTCTGGAACAGACTTTCGGTGAGCGGCGCACTCGCTCGGACACCTCATCAGTCACGGCTTCGCCGTGCCACCTTCCCCTCAAGGGGAAGGCTTTGCCTCAGCATTCGCTCGTCCAACTGCTGATATCCACCGGTGTTCCGTCTGCCCAGAGGTGTTCAAGCTGATAGAACTCCCTGTCGTTCTCGATGAAAACGTGAACAATCACATCAATGTAGTCAAGGCAAATCCACGTCTTGCTCTGATAGCCCTCAATGCTCTTTGCCTGCACGCCCTTTTCGCCAAGCCTAAATTCCACCTCGTCCGCAAGCGCCTTAACCTGCGTTGTGCTTGTCGCGGAGGCGATTACAAAGTAGTTTGCAAGCGTTGTAAGCTCGTCCACCTTAAGCGCCTTTATGTCCCTTGCCTTTTTGCTGTCAAGCGCCCTTACGGCGATTTCAAGCTCCTGTATATCCGTCATAATCTCACCTTATTTCCATTAAAATCCAAATAGTAATTATACGCTTCCACCGAATAAATCGGCAGCCGCGCGCATTTTGCACACACGCTTTCTATGTTGTAGATAAGCGCCGCGGACATTGCCGCGTCTATATCATCATAGCAGATTTTGCGGAATTTGTCAACGTCCTTATAGTCCCGTTCCGCCGAAATCATATCGCCAAGATAAACTATTTTTTCAAGCAGCGACATCTCCGCGCAGCCAATCGTGTGAAATCTTATCGCGCGGATTATCTCCATATCGTCAATGCCAAGGGTATCGCGGCAGTACGCCGCACCCGCCACCGCGTGCCAAAGCGCGGGACAATCAAGCTCCGCAGGGTCGGGCGCAAGGCGGCTGTTCACCGTCATTTCGCGCTGAACCGCCTTGTCCTCCTCCTTCATGATATCGTGAAGCAGCCCCGCCATATAGCACCGCTTTTTATCCGCGCCATAGCGCTCCGCAAGCTTATAGCAGGCCTCCGCAACGTTCATGCTGTGATTGAAGCGCTTTTTGGAAAGCCTGTCCTTTATCAGCCGCTCGTATCCGTCAAATTCAACGTACCTGCTCAAAGCGCGCCCTCCGTGTACAGCCCTTTTTCCGCGATGTATTCAGCCGCCGCTTTGGGAACAAGCTGCGATATATCCCCGCCGCGCGCAAGCCTTTCGCGGATTTCGGTGGAGCTTACCTCCACCGCCTTTGTCGGCAGAACCCTCACCCTGCCCATTTCGTTTGCAAACTCCATCATGTCAACAAGGCTGTCGTTATCCCGCGCCACCGCGCAAACCTTGGTTTCTTTCAGCAGCGATTCGTACTTATACCACTCGCCAAAGCTGAAAAGCATATCCCCGCCGATAAGCAAAAAGAACTGCTCATCGGGACGCTCGCTTTTAAGCGCGCGCACGGTGTTTATCGTGTAGCTTGTGCCGCCCAGCCTTTTTTCAATATCGCAGATTTCCGCGCCCTCTATGTGGGAAAACGCCCTGCGGCACAACTCCATTCTGTCCTCAAAAGGGGCAAGCGCGGTATTCTTGTGCGGCGAAACAAATGTGGGAATTATAAGCAGCTTTGTAAGCTTAAGCTGCTTTACAGCCTCCTCCGCAAGCCGCACATGACCATTGTGAACCGGGTTGAACGCCCCGCCGAAAATTCCCGTCTTAATCAAGCTCAATCACCCTTTTCTTTGGGTCGCTGCTTCTGCGCCAAAGCACAAATTTCCGCCCGATAACCTGAACCACGTCCGCCGAAAGCTTTGCGGCAATTTCGTCCGCAGCCTCCCGCGCGGAGTAGTCGCAGTTTTCCTGCACGCCCACCTTTATCAGCTCGCGGGATTCGATAGCGTTGTCAAGCTGCTTTACCAGTTCCTCTCCGATACCGCCCTTGCCCACGAAAAATATAGCGTTATAGCCCTGCGCGATGGAGCGCAGGTGCGCCCTTTGTTTACTTGTCAGCATTTACCAAATTTCTCCTTAAGAATATCGCTCAGCTTCTCAAAAGCCCTTGCCCGATGACTTATCCTGTTCTTCTCGTCCTCGCCGATTGTCGCCATGCTTTCGTCCTCGTCCAGCATGAAAATGGGGTCGTAGCCAAAGCCGTTCTCGCCGACAGGCTCTTCGCCTATGTAGCCGTCAACCGTGCCGTTTACGGAATACTCATCGTCCTCCGCATAGATAAAATAGATGGAGCATACAAACCTTGCCGCCCTGAGAGAGATATCAACGCCGTTAAGTTCATCAAGAACCTTTTTGCAGCGCTGCGCGTCCGTCGCGTTCTCGCCCGCATAGCGCGCGGAATATATACCCGGCGCGCCGCCCAGGAAATCAATCTCCAGACCGCTGTCGTCCGCAATTGTGGGAAGCCCCGTTGCCTCAAAAACGGTGCGCGCCTTTATGTGCGCGTTTTCCTCAAAGGTATCGCCGTCCTCGATAATTTCGTCCGTAAAGCCTGCCTGACGCATGGAAATAACCTCAAACCCAAACGGCTGAAGCAGCTGTGCAAACTCGCGCAGCTTGCCGCCGTTGTTTGAAGCGATTATCAGCCGCTGTCGGTCAGGCGTACTCGCGGCAGGCTTGTCATCATGAATTGTAGTCATTTATAGTCCTTTCCTGCGCCAAAGGCGCGTAAATTACACCCCAACGGGGGATTTTGGCATTTATCAGACCCGCAGAAACCCCGCAAACGGGACTTTTCCGATATCACTCAAACAATGCGTTTACATAGTCTGCGGGAACAAACGGCTGCAAATCGTCAATCTTCTCGCCTACTCCCACAAGCTTAACGGGAATACCCAGCTCGTTCTTTATAGGTATTATTATACCACCTTTTGCCGTTCCGTCAAGCTTTGTAAGCGCAATTCCCGTAATTTCGGCGGTTTCACTGAAAAGCTTAGCCTGATTTACGGCATTCTGCCCTGTTGTTGCGTCCAGAACAAGCAGCGTTTCAATGGAAGCTTCGGGCAGCTCGCGGTTTATCACCCGCGCGATTTTCTTAAGCTCCTCCATCAGATTTTTCTTGTTGTGAAGCCTGCCCGCCGTGTCGCACAGCACCACGTCCGCGCCGCGCGCTTTGGCGGCGTTTATCGCGTCAAAAACCACGGCGGCGGGGTCGCTGCCCTCGCTGTGCTTTACAATTTCAACGCCCGCGCGGTCTGTCCACACGTTAAGCTGGTCTATCGCCGCCGCGCGGAAGGTGTCCGCCGCCGCAACTATAACGCGCTTTCCCTGCGCCTTAAGGTTTGCGGCAAGCTTGCCTATGGTGGTGGTTTTGCCCGCGCCGTTCACGCCGATAACCATGATAACCGCGGGCGAGGTTTCCAGCTTAAGCTGATTTTCGCCCGTAAGTATTTCCGCGATAATGCCCTTAAGCAGCTGCTTTACCTCGGCGGGGTCGGTAGTTCCCGTGCGCTTTACCTCGGCGCGCAGCCTGTCGCAGATATCGCAGGAGGTTTCCGCGCCGATATCCGATAGGATAAGCGTTTCTTCCAGTTCCTCAAAAAAGTCCTCGTCAATCTTTGTAAAGCTGTTTACCAGCAGTTCAAGCTTGCCAAGAAAGCCGTCCTTGGTCTTTTTAAGGCCGCGCCTTAGCGCTTCAAACAGCCCTGGCTTTCTTGCGGAGGTTTCCTCCGCGCCCATGGAAACGCCCTCAAAGCCGTATTCTTCCTCGGCGCTGTCCGCCTGCGGCTCGGCTTCCTCTGCGGAATTATCCGCCGCCTCGGCTTCGGCTATGGCTTCCGCTTCGGCTATAACCTCGGATTCTGCTTCTGCTTCAGCTTGGGCAGTCTGCTGCGCAGCGTCCTCCCCCTGTTCTGCGGAAATATCAGCGCCAGCCGCGATATCCTGCTCTGCCGCTTCGGGCTGCTCCTGCGGGGCTTCATATTCCTCGTCCTCACGCTTCTTCTTTTTGAATTTGTCAAATAGTCCCATAGGCTGTTCTCCTTATTTTAATTCAACATCTAACTCGTCCGTCAGCTCCCTGCGCAGAAGTCTGGAAACGCCCTTTTCCTGCATAAACACGCCGTAAAGCACCTCGCACCCCTCGATAGTTCCGCGGCGGTGCGTGATAACCATAAGCTGCGTGTGATTGCTGAACTGGTTGAGATAGGATATGTATTTATCCACGTTTACATCATCAAGCGCGGCGTCCACCTCGTCCAGCATACAGAACGGCGTTGGGCGGTGCTTCAGTATCGCTAAATAAATGGTAATTGCAACCATAGTCTGCTCGCCGCCCGAAAGCGAAATCAGGTTTTTGATAACCTTGCCCGGGGGCGCGGCGTTAATCTCAATGCCCGAATTAAGCACGTCGTCGGGGTCGGTAAGCACCAGCTCCGCGCGCGCGCCCTCGCCGAAAATGCTGACGAAAATCTCGCCGAAGTGCCTGTTTATATCCTCAAAACTGTTGAGGAAGCGCGTCTTTATGTCGCCCGTCAGCGTTTCAATCAGCTTTTCCAGCTCCCGCTTGGAGTTTTCTATATCCGAAAGCTGCGCCGTCTGGAACTCATACCTCTCCGAAACCGTGCGGTATTCCTCAATGGAATCCATATTTACGCTGCCAAGCGCGCTTATGCGCTTGTTAAGCTCGGCAAGGTCGTTTTCCGCCGCCATAAGGTTTTCAAGCGGCTTTGCCTGCTCCACCGCCATGGAAACGGTAAGCTCATACCTGTCGTACAGCAGCTTTACAATGCCGTCATACTCAGCCTGAACATTGCCGCGCCGCTCTTCAAGGCGGGCGACCTCGCGGTTGAATTTCTCCCTGTTTCCGGTTGCCTCGCGCACATCACGGTGCATGGCTTCTATGCGCTTTTCAAGCTGTGTAACCTCCTCGGTGCAGCGAACTATGTCCGCGTCATTCTCCGAAAGGCTCTCGCTCTGCCGCTGAACCGAAAGCTTGACCCGCTCTATTTCAAGACGGATTTCGTTATCGCTTTCGTCAAGGCGGTCAACAGCCGCCTTAAAGCTGCCGCTGTTTTCAAGCGCCGCCCTGCGGCTGCCCTCAATGCTGCGGATTTCGGCTTTCAGCGCGTCTATATCCTTTGCGGCGGCAACCTCGTCCAGATTAAGCTGTGCAATGCCGTCCGAAAGCGATTTCACCTGCTGCGCCGCGCCGCTTCTCTCCGCGTCCGACTGCGAAAGCTGCTCCTCAAGCGCCGCAATATCCCCGCAAAGCTGCGCGATAAGCCCCGCGCTTTGCTCTATAATTCCGCGCTGCTGCTTGATCTGCTCGTCAAAGCGCGCTGCGGTCTGCTTTGCCGCCTCTCCCTGTGAGGAAAGCTGCGAAATAAGGCTGTCCAGGCGCGAAAGCTCCGCATTGGCGCGGATTTCCTCGCCGTCAAGGGCGCGCAGCTCCTCCTGCATACCCTCGATTTCTATGGCGAACTTTGCCGCCTCCGCCTGATAACGGCGGTATTCCTCGCCCTTTTCCTCCTGTGAGCGCTTAAGCTGACCTATCTCGGCGTAAAGCGCTTCAAGCTCCTGCTTGCGGGAGATTATTCCGCTGCCCGTAACCTTGCTGCCGCCCGTAAACGAGCCGCCCGCATTAACCACCTGTCCGTCCAGCGTAACAATGCGGAATTTATTTCCATACCGCTTTCCGATAAACGCGGCGGTGTCGATATCGTCCACCACAGCCGTTGTGCCAAGCAGATAGCGCACAATCTCGGCATATTCGGGGTCGCACTGCACAAGGTCGCTTGCAATTCCCTCAAAGCCCTGCTCCATGGAAAGGCGCGGCTCGTTAAGGCTGCGCCCCTTCATGCTTGAAATAGGCAGCATGGTTGCGCGTCCCGCGTTGGTTTCCTTAAGAAAACGGATACAGCGCTTTGCGGTGTCCTCGTTGTCCACTATTATGTGCTGCATAACCGACTGCAAAACCGTTTCAACGGCGGTGACGTACCTTTCCTCAACGCTGATTATGTCCGCCACAATGCCGTGGATACCGCTTATTCTGCCCGATTTTGAGGCTCTTATCAGCTCCTTTACGCTGCGGTAATAGCCCTCCATGCTGTTTTCCACATCACGCAGGACGTTATACCGCTGCTGCTTTGAGCCAAGAGCCGCGCTTACCTCGTCAAGCGCCGCCTTAGCCTCCTCCATGCGGCGCTTTTTGCCGCCGCCAAGCCGCTCATAGCCCGAAAGCTTGTTTTCGGTTTCGGCGCGGCGCTCCGCTATCGTTTTAAGGGAGCTTTCAGCCTCCGCCTTTGCGGAGTTGTACTCCGCAAGCTTTGCCGCGCTGTCGTTAATCCCCTCGATAAAAACGCGCTTCTGCTCCTCGGCTTCCTCTGCGGCGCGCTCTGCCTGCGCGGATTTTATGCCCGCCTCGCTTTTGTCGCGGTAGTGCTGCGCAAGCTGCGCCTCCAGCGCGGAGTACGCCTTGTCCGCCTCGGCATTTTTTCCCGCAATTTCCGCAAGCTGCCGCTGAGCCGCGCCGCGCCTTTCGGCGATATCCCGAAGCTTAGCTTCCTTGCCGGAAATCTTCTCCTCCACGGATTTTATAGCTTCCTCAAAGCCGCCCGTGCTTTTCTCTGCGGCGGCGATTTGGTTTGTCAGCTCCTCGCGGCGCCGGGCATTGTGGCGCAGGTCATTTTCAAGCACCTGTATGCTTGCGCGCTGCTCTGCAATTTCGTCGTTTACCGCCTGGCGGCTTCTGCGGAAGCGCTCCAGTTCAGCCTGTATCCTCATGCGGGTATCGGAGCTTTCCTCAATGCCCGCTTCAAGCTTTTCTATGTCGTGCGCGTAATGCTCGCTTTCGGCGCGGTTTAAAAGCAGGTCGTCGTCAAGCTTTTTAAGCGCTTCCCGCTTGTTTGCAAGCCTTGCGGCGCTTACAGATATCTCCAGACCCTTTTTCTCGGCGTACAGCTCCGCCGCAAGCGCCGCCTTTTCGGACTGCCTTTTCAGCACGGGAAGCCGCTCCTCGTCCACGCGGATAATATCCTTCTGGCGGGTGATGTTCTCCTCTGCGTGCTGAAGCTGGCGCTCTGCCTCCGCCTTTTTATGCAGAAACAGCGAAACCCCCGCGGCCTCCTCAAAAATCTCCCTGCGCTGAGAGCCGCGCGCGTTTACAATCTCCGCAACCCTGCCCTGACCGACTATGGAGTATCCGTCCCTGCCAAGACCCGTGCCCATCAGCATTTCCTGTATATCCTTCAGGCGGGATTTCTGCCCGTTTATCAGATATTCGCTCTCGCCGGAGCGGTAAAGCTTGCGGGAAATAACAACCTCGTCCGCGTCCGCGGGAAGCGCCCTGTCGCAGTTGTCGATAGTCAGCACGACCTTGGCAAAGCCCATGGGCTTGCGCTCCACAGTGCCGTGGAAGATAACGTCCTCCATCTTCTCGCCGCGCAGCGTTTTAGCGCCCTGCTCTCCCATAACCCAGCGCAGCGCGTCCGAAATATTGCTTTTGCCGTTGCCGTTGCTTCCCACAACGGCGGTGGTCTTTGTGTCGAAATTAAGAACGGTCTTGTCCGCAAAGGACTTAAAGCCCTGTATTTCCAAAGTCTTAAAAAACATCAATTACCTCTTGATAATGAACAATGTACAATGTATAATGAACAATGTACAATGTAGAATGTAGAATATAGAATGAACGATAGACAATTATTCATTGTTCATTGTTCATTGTTCATTATTCATTGTTCATTAGTCTAAGCCGCTCCCCCGCCAAGGGCTTCACCGTCACATTATAGCCGCGCCGCGCAAATTCCTCGATATTGCAGCGCTTCTGCCCCACCGCGCGGCTGATGCTGCGCGGGTCGGTGTACAGCGTGTAGGCGCCCTTTTCGCGGCGGGAAAGCTGCTCCAGCGCGTCCTCCATAAACAGCCTGCTTTCCACAAGCTCGCGGAACGCGGGGTGATACACGCCGCCAAGCATTTCCCGCTCCACCTCTTGGCTTGCGTGAAGCCCCATGCGGATAACCTTTATATCGTTTTTTTCAAATTCTTTCAGCAGCGCGGCACAAATTCTCACCGTATCGTCAAAGGTGAAGCTTTGGTACTCCCCGCTTTGGTACAGCTCGCCAAGGCGCGTGCCTTTGAGTATCACCGTGGGATAAATTCTGACGGTATCGGGCTTCAGCGCGATAAACTCCCGCGCGGTGCGGATTACGGCTTCCTCGCTGTCGCGGTAAAGCCCCGTCATCATCTGAAGCCCCAAGGAAATCCCGCTCTGCCGTATCAGCCGCGAAGCCGTCCGCACGTCCTCTGCGGTATGCCCGCGCTCGTTTGCGATAAGCACCTCGTCGCTCATGGACTGCGCGCCAAGCTCAATCGCCGTCACGCCAAATGCCTTAAGCACGCCCAGTATTTCCGCGGAAATACAATCGGGGCGCGTGGAGCAGCGTATGCCGCAGTAAACCTTTGGAAACCGCTCCATTGCGGCTTTTGCCGCTTCAAGCAGCTCTGTCATATACGCCCTTGGCACGGCGGTAAAGCTTCCGCCGAAAAACGCAATCTCGGCTTTAATCCCGCGCGCCGAAAGGCTCTCCGCCTGCCCATTCAGCAGCGCCTCAACCTCCGCGCCGCGCGGCGCTTCAGCCTCGCCCGAAATGCTTCTCTGGTCGCAGAAGCTGCACCTGTGCGGGCAGCCGATATGCGGTATAAAAATAGAAATGTTAGTCTGTTTCATATCCCATAAGACCTATGGCTTCCTTTGCCGCCGCCTGCTCCGCTTCCTTTTTGCTGTGACCGCTGCCCGCGCCTATGCCCTGCCCGTTAAGCAGCACGGTTGCGCGGAAAAGCTTCACATGGTTCTCGCACTCGGTTTCGGTTACCTCGTAGGAAACGCGCTCCTCAGGGTTCTGCTGAATTATCTCCTGCAGGATTGTCTTGTAGTCGCCAAGCTTAACCTTGCCGCTTTTAAGCGCCTCAACCGAGGGCATAAAGCCAAGGATAAAGTCCTGCGCCCGCTCCATGCCGCCATCAAGGAAAATAGCGGCGATAAGCGCCTCAAACGCGTCCGCAAGAATGGAGCGGCGCTGCCTGCCGCCCGTCATCTCCTCGCCCTTGCCAAGGAAAATAAACCGCCCAAGCTGTATTTTATTGGCAAAATTATAGCAGGAGTTTTCGCACACAAGCGAGGCGCGCAGCTTTGTAAGCCCGCCCTCAGGCTCGCTTGTCATGCTGGTGAAAAGAAACTGCGACGCCGTTATCTGAAGCACCGCGTCCCCAAGGAACTCAAGCCGCTCGTTGCTGCCGTTGTTCTTTCCGCCCGCATAGCTTGAATGGGTAAGCGCGCGTTCAAGATAAGCCATGTTATTGAATGTGTAGCCTATAATCTGCTCAAATTCGTGCAAATTTTCCATGTTATTCTTCCTTTTCGCACACCTGCGATATCGCCGCCGCCATTTCCTCTACGGCGTTGTTCTCCACAAAGCTTTTCGCCTGCCTGAACGCGCCCAGAAACGCCGCCGCGTCCGAGCTGCCGTGTGCCTTAAACACGGGCTTTGCCGTGCCAAGCAGCGGCGCGCCGCCAACGGTTTTGTAGTCCATCTGCGCGGAAAGCTGCTTAATCTGCTTTCTTACAAAAAGCGCGCCAAGCTTCGTCTTGATATTTGCAAGGAACATGGATTTCAGCGCGTTTTTCATAAGCGCGCCCATGCCCTCGCAGGCCTTGAGATATACGTTGCCGGTAAAGCCGTCCGTCACCAGTACGTCAACCGCGCCCAGCGGAACGTCCCTGCCCTCCACAAAGCCCACAAAGTTTATCGATGGGGTATTTCTGAGCAGCGCAAGCGTTTCCTGCTCAAGCGCCCTGCCCTTTTCGTCCTCTGTGCCTATGTTAAGCAGACCCACCCTGGGATTTTCCACGCCCATGGTTTTCTGCATGAAAATGCTGCCCATTATCGCAAACTGCTGAAGCATTTCGGGACGGCATTCAAGGTTTGCGCCGCCGTCAAGCACGCAGTAGCGCACGCCGCCCTCTGCGGGCATAATCGGCACAAGCGCGGTGCGCTTTACGCCCTTGATACGCTTGCCGATCATAGTGCCGCCCATAACTATGGCGGCGGTGCTGCCCGCGCTGATAACCGCGTCAGCCTTGCCCTCTGCTACATATCTGAACGCAACACCCATAGACGTTCCCGATTTTTCCTTTAGTATGGAGCGCGGATTGTCCTCCACGCGTATAACGCCCTCTGCGGCGACAAGCTCAATCCCCTTTTCGGGAATGCCAAGCTGCTCCATGCGGGGCTTAAGCGTATCAATATCGCCCGTCACCGCCACCTCAATGCCAAGCTGCTTTACAGCCAGAGCCGCGCCCTTTAACACCTCGTCCGGGGAATTATCCCCGCCAAAGCCGTCTATTACAATTTTCATATTGTTCTCCGTTCTGCCGCCCGTGCAGCTGCCGTTCAGCCGTCCAAAGCCGCGCCGTTATGCCTTACCGCGTATTCCTGCCGCCCTTTCGCTGCGGGAATTATCCCGCCGCCGCGCTCACTCCGCCGCCAAAGCGCCTTCCAAATCGCGAATTGCCCGCTCTGCCAGCATTGCATATTTCTCCTGCTTTTTCAGCTTTCCCACATGGTCAAGCGGGGGAAGTATGCCCATATTGCTGCCCATAGGCTGAAACTGCGCCACGCTTTCATCACTGATATAGGCGCACAGCGCGCCAAGCATGGTGGTTTTTGGAAGCGCAAGCGGAGCTTTTCCGCAAAGCCTGTCTGCAAGCGCCCTGCCCGCGATAATCCCGCTTGCGGCGCTCTCCACATAGCCCTCAACTCCCGTAATCTGCCCGCCGAAAAACACGTTGCCCGAGCCTTTCAGCATAAAATTGCGGTCAAGCAGCCGCGGACTGTCGATAAAGGTGTTTCTGTGCATTACGCCGTACCGCGCAAACTCTGCGTTCTCAAGTCCCGGAATCATGCTGAAAACCCGCTTCTGCTCGCCGAATTTAAGGTTTGTCTGAAATCCCACAAGGTTGTACAGCGTACCCTCGCGGTTCTCCTTGCGCAGCTGAACCGCCGCCCATGGCCGCTTGCCCGTGCGCGGGTCGGTAAGCCCCACGGGCTTCATGCAGCCGTAGCGCACGCACTCAATCCCGCGCTTTGCAAGCACCTCGACAGGCATACAGCCCTCGTACACCTTCATGCCCGATTTTTCCTCGGGGCGGTCAAACTCCTTAAGCGGCGCGCTTTCTGCGGAAACCAGCGCGTTGTAGAACGCTTCGTATTCCTCTTTATCCATGGGGCAGTTGATGTAGTCTGCCTCGCCCTTGTCATAGCGCGTCTGAAAAAACGCCTTGGTGAAATCAATGCTTTCCGCCGTAACGATTGGCGCGGCGGCGTCATAAAAGCTAAGCCCCTCGCCGCACACCGCGCGGATTTTCTCCGCAAGCGCGTCCGAGGTAAGCGGACCCGTGCAGATTACCGCGTTCTCTTTGGGGAACTCGGTCGCTTCCCCCTCTATAATCCTGATGTTGGGATAGCTTTGCACAAGCCGCGTAACCTCGTCCGAAAACTCCGTCCTGTTCACCGCAAGCGCGCCGCCCGCAGGAACGGCAGTCTTGTCCGCCGCCTGCAAAATCACCGAGCCAAGCCGCCGCATTTCCTCCTTCAGAAGTCCGCAGGCGCTGTCCACCCGCGCCGCCTTAAGCGAGTTTGAGCAGACAAGCTCCGCAAAGCCGTGATATTTATGCGCGGGGGAATATTTCTGCGGCTTCATTTCATGCAGCTCCACATCAAAGCCGCGCCGCGCAAGCTGCACTGCCGCCTCGCACCCCGCAAGCCCCGCGCCGATAACCTTAACCGTCATGTTTTGTCCTTTGTGTTGTCAAGCGGACGCTCATAGGTGCAGCCCTCGCCCGCGCAGTATATTTTGCCAAGCCTGCCCGTCTTTCTGAACAGCGTTCTGCCGCAGTCGGGGCATTTTTCCTCAATGGGCGTGTCCCACGTCATGTAGTTGCAGCCCTGATAATCCTCGCAGCCGAAAAACGGCTTGCCCTTTTTGGATTTTTTTGCAAGCATCTTCTTGCCGCAAACGGGGCAGTTTCCCTTTGCCTCCACAACGATTTTCTTTGTGCATTTGCACTCAGGGAAGCCGGAGCAGCCAAGGAATTTTCCGTATGGTCCTATTTTTATAACCATGTTCTTTCCGCATTCCTCGCAGATGATATCGGTCGGCTCATCGGGAACCTTTACGCGCTTGCCCTCCATATCGGCTTCCGCCTTTTCAAGGGTCTTTGCAAAGCCGCCGTAGAAATTCCTCAGCACGCGCACCCAGTCAACCGTACCCTTTTCGATATTGTCAAGCTCGGTTTCCATCTTTGCGGTGAACTTTACGTCAACAATATTGTCAAAATGCGATTTAAGCAGCTCTGTAATTACCTCGCCCAGCGCGGTCGGCTTAATCTGATTGCCGCCCTCGCGCTCCACATAGTGCCTGTCAAGAATGGTGGAAATAGTCGGCGCGTAGGTTGACGGTCTGCCGATACCGTTTTCCTCAAGCTCCTTGATAAGCGACGCCTCGTTATATCTCGCGGGCGGCTGAGTGAAGTGCTGGTTGCCCTTAACCTCTTTCGCATTAAGCTTCTCGCCCTTTGTTATCGCGGGAAGCGCGCCGCCATGCTCGCTGTCGCCGTCCTTTGCTTCCTCGTAAAGCTTTGTAAAGCCGTCAAACCTTACCGAATATCCGCTTGCCTTGAACAGGCAGCCCGCCGCCTCTATATCCGCCGATACGGTGTCCATAACCGCGTTCTGCATCTGGCTTGCCATAAAGCGATCCCAGATAAGCTTGTAAAGCTTATACTGGTCGGAAGAAAGCGCGGACTTTACCTTGTCGGGCGTCAGCGAAACCGTTGTGGGACGTATAGCCTCATGCGCGTCCTGCGCGTTGCTTTTGCTGCGGAAGACGCGCGGCTTTTCGGGGAGATATTCCGCGCCGTAAAGCTGCTTTATAAGCTCGGCTGCGGCGGCCTTTGCCTCGTCCGAAATACGCAGGGAGTCGGTTCTCATATAGGTGATAAGACCCACCGCGCCCATGCCGGGGACTTCAACGCCCTCATACAGTTCCTGCGCTGCCTTCATGGTTCTGCGCGCCTGAAACGACAGCCTGCGCGAAGCCTCCTGCTGAAGCGTGGAGGTTGTAAACGGCGGCGCGGGCTGCTTTTTGCGCTGGGATTTTTTAAGCGCGCTTACGGTAAATTCCGCGCCCTCAAGCCGCGAAAGGATAGCGTTTGCGGCTTGCTCACAGGTTATTTCGGGCTTTTTGCCGTCAACCTCGGCAAGCTTTGCGGCAAACGCGCGCTTGGAGGAGGCTGCGGTAAACTTTGCGTCAATGCTCCAGTATTCCTGCGAAACAAAGCTTCTTATCTCGTTCTCGCGGTCGACTATAAGCCGCACCGCAACCGACTGCACGCGGCCCGCCGAAAGTCCCCTGCGCACCTTTTTCCACAGAAACGGCGAAAGCTTGTAGCCTACGATACGGTCAAGAATACGCCTTGCCTGCTGCGCGTCAACAATATCGGTGTCAATTTTGCGCGGATTGCTCATGCCCGCCTGTATGCCGGATTTTGTAATCTCGCTGAAAGTGACCCTGACAGGCGCGTCGGCGTCGATATCAAGCAGGTGGGATAAATGCCATGCTATCGCCTCGCCCTCGCGGTCGGGGTCGGTTGCAAGATAGACGATATCGCTGTTCTTAGCGCGCTTTTTAAGCTCCTTTATTATCTCGGACTTATCCTTCATATTGACGTACTGCGGCTGAAAATCGTTTTCCACATCAACGCCAAGCTTGGATTTGGGCAAATCGATAATATGACCCGTGGAAGCCATAACGTCATAGCCGTCGCCAAGATATTTCTTTACCGTTTTCGCCTTGGAAGGCGACTCTAATATCACAAGGTGTGCCACTTAAGTTCCCCCATACTTTGTTCATTGTTCATTATTCATCGTCCCAGCTCCCATATTATCATAGCCGCCGCAGCCGCCGCATTAAGCGACTCAGCGCCTGTTATCGGGATATAAAGCCCGCCCGTGCAGGCAGCCCTTACCTCGTCCGAAATACCGCCGCCCTCGCTGCCGATAACCACCGCCGCGCCCTCGCCGAACTTGACCTCGCCAAGCTTTTTTGCGCTGCCGTCAAGCATAGCGCCGTAGACCTCGCGTCCCTGCCGCTTAAGCCGCTCTATCGTCTGCGCAAGCGGGCAGATTATGCAGGGAAGCCTGAACACGCTGCCCATTGCAGCCCTTAACGTCTTTGGCGAATACACGTCCGCGCATTTGTCCGAAAGCAGCACCCCGCTTATCCCAAGCGCCTCCGCCGTGCGGATTATAGTGCCGACGTTGCCGGGGTCCTGCACGCCGTCAAGCAGCACAAGCCTGCCATCGGGAATATCGCCCTGCGGTATTTTGCAAAGCTCCGCAAAAAGCCCCTGCGGCGCTTTTGTATCGGAAATATATTCCGCTATGTCCTCGGATATTACCGCGTACCCCGCCGCGCGCTCCGTCAGCGCCCGCGCGGTTTCGGGGTATTTTTCCATCGCGCGCCCGGTCAGCAGCGCAAAGCGGATTTCAAGCCCGGATTTTGCCGCCTCCGCGCAAAGATGGTCGCCCTCGGCTATAAACGCGCCCTCGCCGTCGCGCAGAGCCTTGTCCCGCAAAAGCCCGCGGAAGCGGCGCACAACGTCGTTTTTTCTGGACGTAAGCGTCATTTTTATATACCCCCTACATAGCGAAAATCTCACGCCCTGCAAACCAAGGCGTGAGATAATATCACAATTAAAGTGCAGCCTTTGCCTTTTCGGTAAGCGCTGTAAAGCCTGCCGCGTCGTTAATAGCAATCTCGGAAAGCATCTTTCTGTTGAGTGTGACGCCCGCCTTCTTCAGACCGTTCATGAATGTAGAATAGTTCATGCCATTAGCCTTGCAGCCTGCGGAAATTCTTGTAATCCACAGTCTTCTGAAATCTCTTTTCTTCAGCCTTCTGCCGATATAAGCATACTGACCGGACTTCATAACGGCTTCCTTAGCGGTCTTGAACAGTCTGCTCTTGCCGCCCCAGTAGCCCTTTGCCAGCTTTAATGTTTTATTTCTTCTCTTGCGAGTTGCAAGTGCGCCCTTAATGCGTGCCATGTTACATTACCTCCTGAATTTTTATGCGGAAAACCCTATTCCGCGCTGATTTTTACGCGATACTATTATTTGTACGGAATAAGGCTCTTAACTGCCGCTACGTTGGTAACGTCGGCATAAGCGCCTACTCTCAAGCCTCTTTTGCGCTTGGTGGTCTTCTTGGTGAGAATGTGACGCTTGCCGCAGTGCTGCATTTTAACCTTGCCGCTCTTTGTCAGCTTGAAACGCTTCTTAGCTCCGCTGTGTGTTTTGATTTTAGGCATTTTGTTATCCTCCTTGAGATTTTCTTAAAGTGCGCCTGTGCGCCTGATTATTTCTTCGGGCTTACTACAACCGCGTAGTTTCTGCCCTCAAGCTTGGACGGCTTATCGGAACCGCCGTACTCCGAAACGGCGTCAAGAAATCTTTTCATCAGATCCTCGCTCAGACCCATGTGCGACATTTCTCTCGCACGCTTGAAGCGTATCGTAACCTTTACCTTATCGCCGTTCTGGAGGAACTTGATGCAGTTTCTGACCTTGATGTTGAAATCGTTTGTGTCGATATTAAGGGACATCTTGATTTCTTTTACCTCGGTCTGCTTCTGGTTTTTCTTTGCTTCCTTTTCTCTCTTTGTCTGCTCGAAGCGGTATTTGCCGTAGTCCATAATGCGGCATACCGGAGGAACTGCGCCAGGGGCAATAAGCACCAAATCCAGATCGGACTCTATCGCCTTTTCAAGAGCGTCAGCCGTGGGCATAATGCCAAGCTGCTCTCCGTCATTGCCGATAACCCTTACTTCCTTTTCGCGGATTTCCTCATTGATGAGCTGTTCTTTAGTGCCGATATCAAAGCACCGCCTTTCCATAAATAAAATCTGAAGCTTTTGTTGAAATAAAATAAGCGCGAGTACACACTGCTCACGCTTAACTGAAAAGCCCAAAAGGCGATATTTCATTTAAGAACCGCGCCTGACAGAACTAACGCCGGCGGGTGAGAGTGTGGTGGCTCTGCTTTATTACCTTATGATTATACTACAACAATCCCCGTTTGTCAAGGGGTTTTGAAAATTTTTTAGTAACTTATTTTTCAAAAACAATCTCCATATATTCCTCAATCCGCTGCATTTCAAGCTGCGCCACAAGGTCGGCAAACCGCGACAAATCGGCTGTGCCTGCGTATAGGTCAAGACTGTCGTAATAGCTCACCCTGTTTTCCGTGCGGATATTTATGGGCAGAAAGCCCGCCTTCATAAGCTGATAATTCATTATCAGCCGCGCGGTTCTGCCGTTGGCGGCGGAGGACGGTGGGAAGCGCCCGTAATCCGCACCTCGTGGTTTCTGTAAATTCCGCCATGCATGATATTTTCCATAAGTATCTGTTGGAAATCCTTTATATCGGAAAAATTCATTTCACCGCCCCTTTCGCAGACTCTCCGTCAGCGACCCGCGCCATGCGCTTTCTGTCAAGCCATACCACCGCTATAAGCAGCGCGAACGCCGCCGCGCCCATTGCCGTAAGCAGCAGACCAAGCTTCATGCCCGCGGGGAAGAAATCCAGCACTATCGTATGCTCGCCCGCGCTGACAGGAACCGCGATAAGCGCCCCGCCCATGGCGGTTGTCCATTTGGTTTCCTTGCCGTCAACAAGCACCGTCCACCCCTCCTCTGCGGGGATTGTGGCAAACAGCACGCAGTCCTCCTCGGCGTTTACCGACAGCTCCAGCGTATCGCCGGAGGTGCGGGTAAGCTGCGTTTCGGCGTTTCTGACGGACAGCGCCGCATTGAAGCTTTCAAGCGCCGCCGTATCCGCATAGAAGAACTGCGCCTCCTTGAAATAAACCGCGTTGTCAAGCAGCTTGAACTGCAGCTCAAAGCTTTCGCCCTCGGAATAGGTGCCAAGATATTCTATGCTGTAATTTTCGTACAGATAGTAATTTCCGCGGTATACGCCGTTTATATACATCTCGGTTTCGCGCTCGTATTTTGTCGGCAGATACATATACACAGGACCGTCCTCATGCAGGGTGATTGTGTAGGTCAGCCACGCTTCGCTTTCCTCGTCCTTTTTGCGGTAGCTGCGGTGGGAATCCATGGTTGTGCCGCTGCGGATATTGTCGCTGTCAAACTCTATATCCGTCACCCGCTTGAAGATATCGTCAAGCCCCTCATCTCCCGCAAGCGCCCTTGCAAGCTGATTTTGAAGCAGAAACGGCTGCTCAATCTCGGTAAGCGTTGTTTCAAGCTGCGCCGCCTGCTGTTCCTCCTCCTTGGTTATCGTGTAGTCGCTGACATCAAGCGTAAGCACGTCTGCCGAGGCAAGGTATGCAATGGGCAGCGCGTCCTTGTTTTGGTATACCTTTATATCCTGCGCAGAGCCTTGCCCCTGCTTTATTTCCACCGTATCGGTATAGGGGACTGTTCCGCCGTCCTTTGCCAGTACATATTTCACGCCGAATATATCGTCCGTCAGCACCGTTGCGCCGTCATAGCGTGTGTAATGCTCCCTTGAAGTAAATCCAAGCTGCTTAAGCAGCGTGATAGCAGTGGAATTAAGCGTTGACGAGCTGTGGCTCATGCCGTACATCTGAAGCGCCGCAGGGTCGTTTACACAGCGGTGGAACGTCTTTTCCATGCGGTAGAAGCCGTCGTCATATTCATGCACCTGCTGTGTTATTTCCCTTGTCATGGGGATATCAAAGCGGTAGGACTCGCGTGTGGAAAAGGTGATATCCTTATCCATTGCATACAGCGTAACGGCGGTGTTAAGCAGACATTCCGCGCACACAAGCGCAGCCATGGCAATCTTCATGCCGACCGCCCTGTAATACCGCTTGTACACATACGCCATAATGCACACCACCGCCAGCACGGCAAGCGGCAGCAGGAAGGTAAGCACGCTGTCATAGTCCCAGCTGTCGTTGTTAAGGTCGGCAAACAGCAGCATACACAGCAGGATAATAAACGCCGTGCCAAAATGCTTAGCCCGCACGGATTTAATGCCGTCAAACGCCTGCGCGCCAAACAGGACCAGCATAAAGCTTATCATAAACGAGTAGCGGTAGGGCAGCCAGTTTGGCATCTGCCCGCCGTGCCACAGCATATCCACAGGGCGGATATACATACACAGCACCATAATCCCTATAAGCGCCGCGCCCGAAATCCTCTCGCGCACGGAAATCCTGCGGCACATGAAATAAATCACCGCAAAAATAAGCGCAAGCGTTCCCGCGTAAAGTGCGGGCATACCCTCCATGCGCACCGTGTCATAGGTTGTGGGAAACAGCTTTATAAAAATCTCCGCAATGTCAAAATTCTCCGCAAGGGAGTAGTCCGGCACGGAAAAGGTCAGCTTTCCGTTGGAAAGCGATTTGTACACTGGCAGTATCATAAACGCCGACATAAGTATCGCGCACACCGAGGAAGCCCCGTAAAGCAGCACCGAGCCGCAGTATTGCCCAAAGCACTTGTTCCTGCCCTTGCCGCTTGCAAGATAGTACGCAAAATAAATCGCGGAGAAAATCCCCACCATGTAGCCGATATAGAAATTAGCCACAAAAACATAAACCAGCGAAAGCACATAAAGCTTGAAACGGCGCTTGTCGCATATGCGCTCAACGCCCATCACCACAAGCGGCAGCGCGATAAGTCCGTCCAGCCACATGGGGTTCATGGTCTGCGCCACAAAATAGCCGCACAGCGCGTACATCACAGAAAACGGAACCGCCGCTGCATTGGCATAGCCGCGGTGCTTTTTCAGCAGAAAGCACATGGCAAGCCCGCAGCTTCCCGCCTTTGCAAGCGTCATTGTAAGCAGACCCTCGGTTATCCACGCCCTGTCCCACAGCCACACAAGCAGGTTGAACGGGCTTGCAAGATAGTAACCTATTATGCCGATAAATTCGCCCGAAAGATTTCTGCTCCAGCAGTAGAAAAGGCTCTCCTCTCCCGCGAAAACATCGTACATATAGTCGTAGTAATATACATACTGCGCGTTAAGGTCAAGCGACAGCACAGAGTTCTCGCCGAAAGGCCATACCCTGAACAGCGCGTATGCCGCAAAAAGCAGCGCCGTCGGCAGCAGAAAGCACAGAAAATATGCGTAATTTTTTCTGAAGAACCATGCCGCCTTAAGCAGCGAGGAATGTATCACCGAAGCCGCGCTTCTGCGCGCGGTATGCGTACTCATCTTTTCTCATCTTCCTTTCGGCGGGGGATTGCTCCCGCGCGCTCGGATATTATATAGCGCGGGCGCTGCTTTATCTCCTCGTATATTTTGGACAGGTAAAAGCCTGTCACGCCTATTCCCACAAGCACGCACGCGCCCACAATCAGTATAAGCAGTATAACGGTGGAAAATCTCTCCGCCGCCCTGCCGCAGAAATAGTTCACCAGCGTCTGCACGCCAAGCACCGCCGCAAATATGCCGAAAATAACGCCCACAAGCGTTATAAGGTGTATGGGGATATTGGTAAAGCTTGTCAGCGAGTTTACAGCAAACTTAAACAGCTTTCTGAAGCTCCATTTGGTCTTTCCCGCCGCCCGCGGCTTAACGTCAAACTCTATCTTCTCCGTTCTGAAGCCGACCCAGCTTGAAAGTCCGCGGAAAAAGGTCATGCGCTCGGGCATTTCGTTAAGCGCGTCAACCGCCTTGCGGTCAAGCAGCCTGAAATCGCTTGCGCCGTCCAGATTTATGCCCGACGAGGATTTCATAAGCTTGTAGAAGCTTTTGGCAAACAGCTTGTACAGCAGACCTTCCCTCCCGCGCGACCGCTTCACCGCCGCAACAACCTCCGCGCCGCTCTGCCACATGGCGTACATTTTTGGGATTAACTCGGGCGGGTGCTGAAGGTCGCAGTCTATCAGCACGGCGCAGTCGCCCGCCGCCGCCTTAAGCCCCGCAAAAATCGCGCCCTCCTTGCCAAAATTACGCGAAAAGCGGACGCCGCGCACATTTTCGTCCTTGCCACAGGCAGCGTTTATCTCCGCCCATGTGCCGTCCGCCGAGCCGTCGTCCACAAAAATAATCTCATATTCAATTGCCGCCGCCGCAAGTATTTGCGCAATAACGGCGGCGGTGTTTTTTATATTGTCCTGCTCGTTATACGCAGGTATTATGACCGAAAGCATTTATTATTCTCCTATGATTTTTACAACAACTTCCTTTTCGCGGCAGCCGTCAAAATCCCCGTACATTATATACTGTCTGGGGCCCAGCTCCAGCTTGCCGTCGGATATGGGGATTGCAACAGACGCGCCAAGCACCATCTGCTTAAGATGTCCCGCCGCCGCCGAAACATAATCCACCTTGTATGCCGTTTCACCATCGGGCGCAGTTCTTGAAAGCAGCGCCGACCAGTCCTTGTACAGCTCCTCATCGTCATGCTCCAGAAAAACCGCCGAGGTAGTGTGCTGCGAGATAACCACGCATATTCCCTCTGTAACCATGCTGTTTCTTACGCACTGCTCAACCTCATAGGAAAGGTTGAAAAACTGCTCCCGCTCGTCAGAAGCTATCGTAAGCACCTGTCTGAAATTTTTCATGTCATTCTCCTGTTTTTTCGTTTACCGTCAGCGTTCCGCGCTCCACATCGGCATAGATAAGCGTTTTGCCGCCGCTGAAGCTGAACATATAGCTGCCCTCCACATGACCCTTTATCATATCGGATTTAAAGCTTCCCGCTTCCGTTTCATAGCTAAGCGCAACCGAGCTGCCCCTTGGCAGTATTATTTCCGCATTGCCGCTGCGGGCTTCAATGCCGCTGCCCTCCGTCACGCTGTCAAAGCAAAGGCGGATATCGCCCGTGCCGCTTGTCAGCCTTGTAAGCGCGGCGCAGCCCTCCGCCTCAATATTGCCGCTTTTGGTTACTATGTTAAGCTGCTCCGCCGTAACGCCGCCTGCATAAACGCTTCCCGCGGAGGTATACACCGTTATCACGTCATACTCCGCCCGCGGCAGGTACAGCGTAAAATTAAAATCCTGCCGCCCGTCCGAAAGCAGCATAAGCCTAAATTCATCGCTTTCCGATACCACAAGACGGTTGTCGCCCCGCATAACCGTAACAGGCACGGCGCTTTTGTAGCAAAAGCGGATATCCCCGCCGTCATACGGGATAAGCCGCACATTGCATTTAAGCAGGTCAAGCTCTATATTCGCGCACAGGGGGACTGTGTTGTCGCCCTCATAATAAACCGCGCTGCCCCTGCTGTCGCGCAGCAGGAAAACGCACGCGCCAAAAATAACCGTCAGCGCGCCCAGCACAATAAGCCAGCGATTGAATACCCTGCCCATCTTCACCAGCCCCTCAGCCTGTCGCAGCGCCGCCTTATTCTTGAAAACAGCCTTGCCGCCGCAAAGCCAAGCCTTACCGCAAGCAGCCCCGCAAAGCCCGAGGCGCAGGCGGCAAACAGCCCGCCAAAAAATATCAGCATCGGCGAAAGCTCCGTCGCCACAAAATCGGCGTTAAAAATCATCATCGCCGCGCCAAGCACCGCAAACAGCAGCCCCGCCGGCAGGCACAGCGCCGCCGCCGTAAGCACGGCAAGCATAACCGCCGCCACCGCCGCAAAGCCAAGCGCAAAGGCGGAGTATATCGCAAAAACCTTGGGTCTGTTCACACCGCCACCTCCGCCTTAACCGTCCGCGATACCGCTTAGGCGCGCGCCTGCGTGTTCATAACAACACGGTCGATATTCTGCCTGTATGTATCCATCGCCCTTGCAATCTGCTCCACGGTTTCCTTGTTTTCGGAGGATTTGGCTTCCATATCGGCAACATCGTCCTTAAGCTGCTCAAAAATGCTCTTTACGTCCTCAATGCTTTCGTTCTGTACGCCTATGTTGTCATAAAGCGCATCAAAACGGCTGCTTAACTGCTCAAAGCTGTCCCTAAGCTCCGCCATGGTTGTTTCGGAGCGCTCTATCGCGCGCGTGCTGGCTTCAAATTCCTCCGAGATATTCTCAACCTGCATAAGCAGCTGACTTACAACCTGCGCAACCCTGTCGGAGAAGCGGTCGCTGTTCTCGGAAAGGTCTTTCATCTCGGCTGCAACAACGGCAAAGCCTGCGCCCGCGTCGCCCGCATGGGCTGCCTCAACCGCCGCGTTAAGCGAAAGCAGCGTGGTCTTAAAGGAGATATCGCCAAGCTGTCCCGCAATTGCGCCAACCTCGTTCATCTGTGTTTTCATGGCGGAAACCGCGCTGCCCGTCTGCACAACTCCGCTGATGGCGGTGTGCAGCTGCTCCTTCATGGCGTTCATGTTGTCGCGGTTCTCGGAAAGCGCTTCCTCAAACTGCTTAAGCAGCAAGTTAAGCTGCTTAATCTGCGCCGAGGTGCTGTCAACCTTAACCTGCGCCTGTCCGCAGGTATCGGATACCGCAGCCGCGTTGTCGCTGATGGCGGCGGAATCCACACGCAGCGCCGCAGTGCTTTCGTTTATGCTTACAGAGGAGCTGTCAAAATCGCGCTGAATTTTGTTTCCCATCTCCCGCATATCCCACAGGATATTTTCGGAGACCAGCGCCTGCTCGCGGTTAAGGTCGATAAAGGCGCGGCCGCGCTTGATTGCCAACTGGAACAAAAATCCGGCAAGCGTGAAAATCGCAAAGCACAGGATATACTGCGAAAGGCTTTCCGCTTTCCATGGATTTATAACGTACATCAGCGCCAGAAGCACGTCCGCAACAATAATCTGCGTTCTTGTAAAGGCAGGCTCCATATACATACCCGTCATGCCGATTACCGCAAGGAACATGGGGAAATCATCGCTGTAACAATCGCCGCTGAACAGCGAAATGGAAAATACCATCACCTCAAGCCCTATCGCAAGAACCAGTTCCTGCGTTGTAAGCTTTATCTGCGCCTTTTTCATAAACAGCAGCACGCCCGCAAGCAGCAGCATACAGCTGCCTATTGCGATAATTCCGGGAACGTTGACCTTAATCAGATTGATAATCAGAAACGCTCCCGCCACCAGGAACGACACCCAAAGCATAATTTTGAAAATAGTCTGATGGGTGATGGGCTTTTTCTTGTCAACAGAATTTTTTTGCTTTTGCTTTTGCTCTTTCATGGTTACCTCCAATTTGATTTAAGCACCGCGCGGGGATTGCGAAATACCCGCGCCGCGCCTTTATTTTTTCTGCACAAAATGACCTTTTGCGCAGCGTGGTACAAAGTGGTATGCCAAGGTACGGCAAACGTGCGGCAGCCGAATTATGCCCTGCGTGCCGTGTTCAATAAGGGGCTTGCCCCGTCATTTAACGTGGCCGTACCGAACGAGTTCGGCA
>CAZLBL010000028.1:0-25606 GCA_964557825.1 uncultured Ruminococcus sp. | reverse complement strand
GACGGAAAAACCGTGACGGAAAAACCGTAGACGGAAAAACCGTGACGGTTTTTTCGCCACAATCAAATACTAATCAACTAAGTAATATAATAAATAAATACTAATCAACCAATCTCGGGGGCGGGGAGGGTTTGCAGTTAATTTCAGTACGGTTTGGGTGAAAATAGCTTTGGACAGGAAAACTGCCCCGTGCATAGCACAGGGCAGTGAATGATTAAGAAAATATTATGCGTATTCTGCAAGAATAGCTTCAACCTGGGGCATGATTTCCTCGCGGGTCTGGGTCCACGAGGAGTCTACAAACGTGCTGTTGTAGATACCGTCGGTAATCGGAACGGAAAGGTCGTCGCCAAAGCCGTACATATCCTCAATGATGAATGTGAAGTTGCTGTCGGCGTTTGCGTCGCACATATCTCTCCACAGGTCATAGCAGGTTTCGTCCCATGTGATAACCCACTTCTGCATGCCGGCATACTTGCCTGCGGTGTAGTAAACGGGTGCGGGGCTTACATGGTCGGTCTTAACCTGGTCGATTATGTTCTGGTCGGTTTCGTAAAGGCGGTTGCACATGATAAACTCGGTTGCACCCTTGACGTTCTTAGCGCCCTTGGGAACCATGTAGCCAAAGGTGTTGCTGCACATGTAGTAAGCGTCAGCGTTGGGGTCTTTGGGGAACGGAACAAACGCAAAATCGGAAACGGTATCAAGAATATCGTTCTCAACGCCGCTGGGGTTCTGAACCGTTTCGGTGGCTGCTATATAAGTCCACTCAGGCTCCATGCTGAGGAACAGCAGCTTGTCGCTGCACTTTGCCCATACTTCGGGGGAAACCCAGTCGCCGTGGGGGTGGTCAGCAGGGTAGAGCAGACCGCTTCTTCCGCACTCTGCAAGGTACTCAATAGCTCTTGTAACGTTGGGGTGGTTAAGGTTGTTGGTGATTGTGCCGTCGCCTGCAACGTCAATAACGGTTGTGCCTGTTGTGTTGATAAAGCACTCAAGCATTGTGCTTGTGCAGTACAGACCGATATTATCCTCGCTGAGGTTGCAGAAGTCAATCATCATCTGACGCCATGTATCCCATGTCCACTCGCCGTTGAGATAAAGGTCATACGGGTCTTTAAGACCTGCGTCCTCAACTGTCTTACGGTTGTAGTTAAGGGAGTATCTTGTAACAATTCTGTGGGGGAAGTAGTAGTGCTTGCCCTCATATTCATACTCGTCAATAAGCGGCTTCATATCTGCCCAAACCGCGTCGTCCGCGTCAAGATAGCTGTCAAGCGGTTCAAACATATTCCTGCTTACGCCGTAGGGGAATGCAAGCGGCTCAAACGTCATAAGGTCGGGGGAATCATCACCCGAAATAAGGGTGGCAAGCTTCTCGTAATAAGCAGAGCCGCTGGAAGCGGAAATCCACTCAATATTTCCGCCGTATGTATCAGACTGGAAAATCAGGCACTGCTCCTCGCCCTTCTGGTCGGTTGTAATATCGTAATAACCCAGGAATTTTATGGTGCCTGCGTTGCCGCTTGGCGTGTAATCGCCTGTGTTAAGGTCTTTTTCTTCCTTGTCGGTGTCGGCGTTTTCATCGGGGTCCGCGGTGGTTGCCGTTGTTGTAGCCGACGTATTGTTTATTCCGCCGTTTGCAGGGGTGCTGCCGCCTGATGGCGCAGCGTCCTCGCAGGCTGCCATGCTGAGCAGCATAGAAGCCACAAGACCGCAGCCAAGCAGCCTTTTAAGTTTGTTCATCTTTTTTCCTCCTTAAAATAAATACGCATTCATGTGCAGCAAGTCATACTGCTCATAATCTACATTATACATGAAAATCTGTCTATAAGCAATTGACAATATTCCCGATTTATTGTATAATATTCTCAAAGCTTGGCGGCAGTTTGCGCCGCAGATATGACTGGTCAGCTTAAATTTCATGTTTTTGTATCTTATATTTTAACCTTTGTGTAAAGGTTTACCCAAGTTTTTAGGTAAACGTTATTATTGGCTTTACAATGCGGGATTGCGGCGATGTCACAAACAACGGCGGCTGCGCGGCTGTTTTGCGGGTGGTGGTTTTGGTAAACCCGTGGTTGGGTAATGGTTTATGTTATTATCTTCCCAATTTAAGTTATAAGGAGCGTTTTTTACTTTATGGAAAATCAACAGTACGGCGGAATGGCTTCGGCGTATACGGCGGGCTTTCCTGTGCAGCTTTACTGCGAGGAAATAGCGGCGGGACAGAGCGCGCCGCTTCACCGCCACAGACAGCTTGAGCTGCTGACGGTAAACAGCGGCATTGTGCGGCTGAGGTTCGCAGCAGGCACGGCGGAGCTTACAGCGGGGCAGGGCGCGCTGATAAACGCGGGGGTTATGCACAGCCTTGAAAGCGCGGCGGGCGGCAAGTGCGCGTATATCCTTTTTGCGGACGAATTTATCGCGCCTGCGGGCAGCGATATCAGCGACAAATATGTAAAGCCGCTTGTTGATAATTCTGCGCTTGCCTTTGTTCCGTTTGACGGACGGTTCAGCTGGCAGAGCAGCGTTATGGAAAGCGCGCTGCGGGCTAATGCGCTGCTTGCGGCGATATCCCGCGGCGGCGCTGAGCCTGACGCCCCCTGTGCGGAGCTTGATGTACACCGCCTTATCTGCGATATCTGGGCGGTGCTGTACAGGCAGCTTGGCGGCACTGTACGGCTTACCGCAAACGCAAATGAACACGCCGTACGCCGCAGAATACAGCGCATGACGGATTTTATTCACAGCGCGTATCGCGGCACGGTAACGCTGGAGCGCATAGCCGCTGCCGCAAATATCAGCAAAAGCGAGGCGGCGCGCTGCTTTCAAAGCTGCCTTGGAACCTCGCCTGTTGCGTATCTTCAGCAATATCGCGTGGAGATGGCGCAGCAGCTTTTGCAGGGCGGTGATATGTCGGTTGAGGTGATAGCGGCGGAGTGCGGGTTTGGCTCGGCTTCCTACTTCTGCAAGACATTTCAGCGGCACACGGGACTTACACCGGGGCAGTTCCGCAAAAGCTGCCGCGCGGCAGAAGCGGGGCAGAAATCTCTCCGCCGTGAGCTGCCGCACGGTATCGGGAAAGCCAAGTCATGAAGCCGCGCAGGCAAAACAGACTTTTTTCCACAGGCTGAGGTGTTTTACGGTTTTTTCCTTGCAATTGCCGACGGATTATGCTACAATAAAGATGGCTTACGCTGTGAAGCGGGGCATTTATTTCAAGGAGGCATTTTTTATGTTTGAAATCAAGGATAAATTTTATCTTAACGGCGAGCCGTTTCAGATTATTTCGGGCGCGTTCCACTATTTCAGAACCGTTCCAGAGTACTGGCAGGACAGGCTTGAAAAGCTGGTAAACATGGGCTGCAATACGGTTGAAACCTATATCCCGTGGAATTTCCACGAGCCGAACAAGGGTGAATTTCTGTGGGACGGCATTCATGATGTGTGCCGTTTTATCGAGCTTGCGCAGAAGCTTGGCTTATACATTATAATCCGCCCGTCGCCGTATATCTGTTCCGAGTGGGAGTTTGGCGGTCTGCCCGCATGGCTTCTGAAGGATAAGGGTATGAGGCTGCGCTGCTGCTATGAGCCGTATTTGCAGGCGGTGAAGGAATATTACAGCGTGCTTATGCCAAAGCTTGCGCCGTATCAGATTGACCGCGGCGGCAGGATAATCCTGTTCCAGATTGAAAACGAGTACGGCTATTACGGCAACGATACGGCATATCTTGAATTTCTGCGCGATACAATGCGCGGATTTGGCATAACCGTGCCGTTTGTCACCTCTGACGGACCGTGGAGCGAGCCTGTTTTCAAATCGGGCATGGTTGAGGGTGCGCTGCCAACGGGCAATTTCGGCTCGGCGGCGGAATGGCAGTTTGGGCAGATGAGAAGCTTTATGGGCGACAGCAAGCCGCTTATGTGCATGGAGTTCTGGAACGGCTGGTTTGACGCATGGGGCGATAAGGAACACCACACCACCGCTCCCGAAAAGGCGGGCGCAGAGCTTGACGAGCTGCTTAAGCGCGGCAGCGTTAATTTCTATATGTTTGAGGGCGGAACCAATTTCGGCTTTATGGCGGGCAGAAACGGCGGCAGCCGAACCGCCGACGTAACCTCATACGACTATGACGCTCCGCTTACCGAGGACGGACAAATCACCCCGAAATACAAGCTGTTCAGGCAGATAATTTCAAACTACGCACCTGTGCGCGAAGTGCCTGTTACTACGGATATAAAGCGCAGAGCCTACGGAAAAATACCCTGTGCGGGCAGGACGGATTTGTTCAGCGTTCTTGATAAAATAAGCGCACCCGTAAAGTCAAATTTTCCGCTGACAATGGAAGAAATAGGGCAGAACTACGGCTATATTCTCTACCGCACGCAGATAAAGGCTGACGAAACCATAAAAGAAATGCGCCTTGAGGGCGCAAATGACAGGGTTCAGTGTTATCACAACGGCGAATTTGTGCATACCTTTTTCGCGGAAAATATGTGGGAAAAGGCGGAGCTTGCCGAGCGTCCGGCAGGCGGAACTGCCGACCTGCTTTGCGAAAATATAGGGCGCGAGAATTTCGGCACGGGTCTTGAAAATCAGCGCAAGGGCATTTCTGGCGGCGTGAAAATCAACGACCACAGGCATTTCGGCTATGAAATATATCCGCTTCCGCTTGACGAAAAGCAGCTTGCGGCGGTTGATTTCGGCAGCGGCTATGCTGAAAATGCGCCCGCATTTTACAGGTTTGATTTTGAAGTAAGCGAACTTTGCGATACCTTCCTTGACTGCGGCGGCTTTGGCAAGGGCTGCGCGTTTATCAACGGATTCAATTTGGGACGCTTCTGGGAAATAGGTCCGCAGAAACGGCTTTATATTCCCGCGCCGCTGCTGAAAATCGGCAAAAATACCATTGTTATTTTCGAAACCGAGGGCAGGGCGGCAGCTGAAATTTCGCTGTGCGATAAGGCTGATTTGGGACTGTAAGCCGTTACATACGCTCAACGCGGCGGCGCATAAGGTCAACAAGCAGCAGGAACAGCTTCTCGCAGGCGAAGCTGAGCAGAATGATAATCAGCGTCCACGCAAACAAATCCTCTGTTTCCAGGTAGATTTTGGACATATACAGCATTTCGCCTATCGAGCCATCGGGGATACCTATAACCTCGGCGGCTACTCCGCTTTTCCAGCAAAGTCCCATTGCAAGCCTTGAAGCGGAGCGGAAATATGGCAGAAGCTGCGACATATACACCCCGAAAAACCGCCTTGCGGGCGGGATTTCAAACACCTGCGCCATGGTTTTAAGCTTTGGGTCAAGGCTGTCTATGCCCTCAAGCATATTGGAGTAGATTATGGGGACTGCGATAAGCACCGATACCAGCACTGAAAGATTTTTTGAGCCTACCCAGATTATCGCAAGGATTGTAAAGCTTGCAACGGGTATGGATTTCATCACCGAAACAAGCGGCGCGAAAAGCTGCCGTACGGGCATAAGCTTTGAAGCAAGCGCCGCAAGCGCCGTGCCAAGGGTAAGCCCAATTGCAAAGCCAAGCAGAATGCGCCCCATGGAAAAAGCAATGCTGCGGATAAAATCGGGCTGCGGTATAAGCTCTGTCAGCCTTTTCGCCACCGAAAGGGGAGAGCAAAGCAGAATTTTCTGATTAAGCGCGGCTGCCGCGATATGCCATACAAGCAGCCAAAACAGCACGCTTGCCGCGGTTATCAGCGCTTTTTTTGCTTTTTTCATGGTAAGCCTCCTTGCTGCTTAGTCGTATACAGAAGCGCCGCACGACATTACGCTTGCCGTGCGGCGTTCTTAAGAGCGGGATAAATTAAGCTCCGTAGTAGAAATCGTCTGCGGGAAGCGCGCCGCCAACGGAGGTGGGAAGCTGCTCATACAGCACGGAGAGGTAGCCGGAAAGCTTTTCCTTCATCTCTGCGCCTGTAATGCACACGATATTGCACTCAGGGATAGCCTTTTCTGCAACGGCTGCGGTAACTATGCCGTACTTTTCAACAAGCTGTGCAGCCTCGGAAATGTTGCTGTTTACATAGTCAACAGAAGCCGAATACTTGTCAAGAAATTCCTCGACAGCCTTGGGATACTGCTCTGCAAACTCGGTTCTTGCCATTACAACGCCCGTAAGGCAGGCAGAGCCGTTGTCAAGCTTTTCCCATTCCTCTGTAAGGTCAAGAACAACGTTTATGCCCTCGGTTTTCATCTGTGCGGTGGTAACGAAAGGCTGGGGGAGAAGCGCAACGCCGCCCTCAGAGGAGGTAAGCGCCGCAAGGCACTCGGAATGCTCGGACTTCCACTCTATTGTAACGTCGTTATCGGGGTCGATACCGTTTTCTCTCAGCAGGTAGTACAGTGCAAACTCGGGAGAAGCACCCTTGCCGCTTGCATATATTGTCTTGCCCTTAAGGTCAGCCATGCTTGTAACGGTATTTCCGTTCTCGCATATGTACAGAACGCCAAGGGTATTTATTGCGATAACCTGCACGCCGCCCTCGGTCTTGTTGTAAAGAACGGAAGCAAGGTTTGCGGGCGCGCATACAATATCGGTATTTCCTTGGATAACAAGGGGAGAAATCTCATCAGCGGCTGCGGCTATTGTGAAATCGTAGATATAGCCGTTTTCCTCGCTGTCGCTCATAAGCTTTGTCATGCCCATGGCTGTGGGACCCTTCATTGCGGTTACGCGGATAGCGTCGGGGGCTTCTGTCTGCGGCTGGCTTGTTTCGCTGCTGCTGTCGGAAGCTGTGCTGCTCTCGCTGCTTGTGCTGCTTTCATCGTCTGCGGAGCTGCTGTCAGTGTCAGAACTTACATCGCTTTCATCAGCGACAGAAGCAGCGCTTGAACTGTCGGAAGCGCTCTGGCTGTCGGAGCTTGTGCTGTTTCCTGCGCAGGCTGTAAGCAGTCCCATGCAGAGGAGCATTGCAGCGATGCCCTTGATACGGTTTTTGATTTTCATGATGTCATTTCCTTTCCTTTGCGGACTGTTACTGCCCGCCTGTCTGTTTTGAGTACACCGCCTTTGCCGTAACGCCTTTAAGCCTGCCAAGCTTTCCCGACAGGGCAGAAATAATATCGGCGGGAGCGTCAAGTACGATGTTTATTATATTCAGTCCTCGGCTGCGGTAGGGAATGCCCATGCGTCCTACTATATACTGACCGTAGTCATGCAGCAGGGAATTTATCTGCGCCACACGCTCGTCGTCCTCTACAATCATGGCGATTGTCGCTACACGGGTTTCGTTGTCCATGCTGTATTCCTCCACAAAAAATGCGCCCCGAAAGGCGCAGAAAAATACACTTGTGGTATCTGAAAGCCTTTCGCCTCAAAATAAAAATTTCGGCGTCAGTAAACGATAGGGTATATGCTTAATGGCACACTCTGTCAGAGCGTTTATCATTCCGTTGGAAACAACCTTCGGTCTGAATACACATATATAATATCACATTGTTGCAATTTTGTCAAGTGCGCGTGCCTGCTGTGGATTTTGGGCGCTGCGCTTCTCTGTGACAGCGTGAAAAAGCGTTCGGCTGCTGTTGGTTGTCAAAGGGGGATTATTGTTGAGTTTTGGGCAAAGTGCATAAAATTGAGGTGCTAAATTCGGCAGTTTAGCAACTCAAATTGTCATGCTTTATCAAAAACACCCTTGATTTGCGTTCAAATTTATGATATAATACTAAAAACCGATAATATTTTGTATTCTGTCGGCGGCTGCTTTGCAAATGCTGCCGAAAAGGATACGCGGAGGTAGTTATGAAATCAGTAGGAAAAAAGATATTCATGGTGTGTATTCTGCTGGTGTGCATATCGCTGTTTGTGCTTGGCGCTTTCGCCTGCATTATGACGGGCAGCGTTTCATCACAGCTTACGGAAAACGGCATGAACACCGCAACCCAGATTGCCGCAGACTGCGTACAGTGGGAGCTGACGGCGTATATGAATGTCGCTAAGGAAATGGGCAAGAACAAAATGCTGTCCGATTCCAGAATATCAATAGGCGAACTTAATGATATCCTTGAAGAAAGCCGTGAAATGTTCGGCTTTTCGGACGCAACCGTTGCCAACACCGCAGGAAAATCCCTTGACGGCAATAATTATTCCGACAGGGACTATTTCAAGAATGCTATGGAAGGCAAGACCACTATAACCGAGCCGATAGTTTCCAGAATGTCGGGCGAGCTGGTGACTATTTTCGCCGCGCCTATCTGGAAGGGCGGCATTGTTGACAGCGAGGTTGTGGGCTGCATTATGCTTATCCCCGATTCTGAGTTCCTCAACGATATCATGAGAAACGTGGATATCAGCGAGAACTGCGGCGCGTACATAATCAACAAAAACGGCGACACAATCGCCGATACCAATACCGAAACAGTCCTTAACGGTGAGAATATTGAGCAGCTTGCAAAGACTGATTCCGGCTATGCGGGAACCGCCGCTATACACGAAAAGGCAAGAGCGGGCGAAACAGGCTTCGGCAGCTATACCGAGAACGGCGCAAGCCAGTATGCGGTTTATACTCCCATCGACGGCACTGACGGCTGGTCGCTGATAGTTTATGCCCCTGTAAACGACTTTATGGGCGGCACAATTACCGCCATCATCATGACGCTTATACTGATGGTTGTTGCGGGCGTTGTTGCGGCGCTGCTTTCCTTGCGGCTTGGCTCAAGGATAGGCAAGTCCATAAGACTTTGCACGGAGCGTATTGAGAAGCTTTCTCAGGGCGACCTTACAAGCCCCGTTCCCGAAATCAATACAAAGGACGAAACCCGCCGCCTTGCAGACGCAACCGTTGTAACGGTTGACACCCTCAACGGCATTATCAAGGATATCGGACGTATTCTTGAAGCAATGTCGGGTGGAAATTTCAACGTGCACACCGCCGAAAATCAGCATTTCTATGTCGGCGACTGCTCGCAGCTGCTTGTATATCTGCGCGATATCAACCATAAGCTCAGCGCTACGCTTTCCGATATCGGCAAGGCTTCCGACCAGGTTGCCGCAGGCTCACAGCAGGTTTCCGCAGGCGCGCAGGCACTTTCGCAGGGTGCAACGGAGCAGGCTTCCTCTGTTGAGGAGCTTGCCGCAACAATCAATGTCGTTTCCGATATGATTGAAAGAAACTCCGCAGACGCACAGCACGCAACCGAGAAAACCAACGAGGCGGGCGGAAAGATGATGCTTGCCGCAGAGCAGATGCAGCGTCTTATCGGCGCAATGAAGGATATCAACGACTCCTCCGCCGAAACCAAGAAGATTATCAAGACCATTGAGGATATCGCGTTCCAGACCAACATTCTCGCGCTTAACGCCGCTATCGAGGCAGCAAGAGCGGGCGAGGCAGGCAAGGGCTTTGCGGTAGTTGCGGACGAGGTAAGAAACCTTGCCGTCAAATCCGCCGAGGCTGCGCAGAATACCACAAAGATGATTGAGGGTACGGTAGTTGCAATCAACAACGGCAACAGCCTTGTTGCAGAAGCTGCCGACATGATGGATCAGGTAAAGAGCGCCGCTATGGAAGTTACCGATATCACCGTGAGAATTTCCAGCTCCACGCAGGACGCTTCGGATTCTATCCGTCAGATTACTGTCGGTGTTGACCAGATTTCCAATGTAGTTCAGATGAACTCCGCAACCGCAGAGCAGTCCGCAGCGGCTTCTGAGCAGCTTTCGGCTCAGGCGGCAACGCTTAACGAGCTTGTCGGTGCGTTTACGCTGCGAGAAAGCGACAGGGAAGCTGAAGAAGCAGCTTTGGAAGCTGCGCCGGCAGAACCCGTTTCCGCCGAGGAAGAGCCTGTAATTCAGCCGGCTGAGGAACAGCCCGAAGAAGCAGAAGCCGAGGAAATCCCCGCCGCAGAATGCGAAAATGACGATGATAAATACGCAATCTCAGGCGATTGAGCGAGAGCCTCTTATTGAATCTGTAATGCAAATATTCCCCCGCCGTATCAAGGCGGGGGATAGTTATTTTATGCAGGTGTTCAGCTGTGATTTTTGAACCAGTCGCGCATGAACCTGCCGCTTTCTGTAAGCTGTGCGTCTGTCCAGCCGCCTGTTGCGCTTGCGCCGGGGGCAAGCAGTGAAGCAGCCTCGCTTTTATCGCACAGCGACCAGTTTATGTAGCTTATGCCAAGGCTGTCCATAAGCTGAAGCCACGCCTTTGCTTCGGCAAGGTTGTTGCTGCCGTTGCCCGAAGCGTCGCAGTTGCCAAATTCCGATACAAAAATCGGCAGACCGCTGTTATAGCAGCTTTTAAGCCTGTCGCGAAGCCAACCGCCATGGGTGCTGGCGTAATAATGCAGCGTGTACATCACGTTGCCGAATTTAAGCGGGTCGGCAAGCGCCTTGTCTATATCCTGCGACCATGTGGGCGTGCCGACTATAATCACGCTGTCGGGGTCGTTTTTGCGGATAACAGGGATTACCTCCTCTGCATACGGCTTTACATCGCCGCCCCATGTGGCGTAGCCGTTAGGCTCGTTGCAGATTTCGTAGATTATGTTGGGATAGCTGCCGTATTTTTCGGAGATATAGCCGAAGAACCGCAGCGCGTCCGCCTTTCTCACCTGCGGCGACTGGTCTGCAAGAACGTGCCAGTCCACAATAACGTACATATCAAGCTGAATGCACGCGTCAATGGCGTTCTGCACATTCTGCTCTATGCCTGCCTTTGTGCTGTTTGTATAGCCCTCGTTTTCACCTGTGTACATAGCAATGCGTATGGTATTTATGTTCCACTCGTCACGCAGATATTTGAATATATCCTTGTTGGCGAATGCGGGAAACCACTGTATTCCGTGCGTGGAAACACCGCGAAGCTGAACCGCCTTTCCGTCCGCGCCCACAAGGCTTGTACCCTTTACCGAAAGCTGACCGATATCCGATACCAGTCCGTATTTTCCCGTGTATTCTATCTCGGAGGGAGCGGGCGCGGGGGAAGTTGTGGCTGCCGTTGTTGTGGAATTTCCGCCCGAAGCCGAGCCGCTGCCCGAAGCCGAAGCCGCCTTGCCGTTTACTGTTACCGCGCCGATTGACGATATTTCGGCGGGGGTTTTGATTATACAGCCGAACGAGGTCTGACCGCCGCAGGGGATTTCTGCGTTGTACTCGGCATTTGCGGCGGTAATTCCGCTGCCGCCTGCCTGCATTGAGCAGTTCCAGCACTGCATAACCTCGGTGTTCTGCCCTGTGGAAGCCTGAACGCTCCAGCCGCTGATTGCCACGGAGGAATTATTGCTGATTACAAATTCAATCTGGGTGCAGCACATACCGCTCTCCTGCCATGAGTTGGAAATTGTATAAGCGACAGAAATATCTGTGCTGTCGGGAATAATTTCGCTTGGTTCTGTCGCAGTGGAAGCCGAAGTCCCTTGCGTTGAAGCGGTGGTGTAAGCCGAAGTTCCCTGCGTTGAAGCCGTGGTTGAAGCAGTGGAATTTGCGTCAGAGCCTGCCGCAGAGCTTGTATCCCCCTGCGCCTGACCCGTGCTTTCCGCAGGCTGAACCGAGGAAGAAGCGCCGCCGTCCGACTGGCTTTGCTCCGTGCCTTCGCAGCCCGCGCTGCAAAGCAGCATAGCCGCCGCAAGCGCCGCCGCCATAAGCTTTTTTGTAATTTTCATTGCTGTGATGTCCTTTCATATAAATGTGTTGCTGTATTTAATGATACTACAAAACAGCGGATTTGTAAAGGGGGAAATTTTCATAGCAAAAAAGCGTGAGAATTTCTGCGCCGCGCTAATTTGTCAAAACCACTTGACAGGCGGGGAAAAATGTGCTATAATCTGAAATGGCTTTAGTGATTTAAAGCTTTTCAGCTTCACAGCTTTTTGGCTTTACAGCTTTTGTGCGGCTGCAAAAATATGAAAGGGGTGTATCTCAATGAGTACACAAGTATCGGTGTTTGTCATACTGGCGGTATATGTCGCAGTGATGGTGCTGATATCCGTTTATACATCAAGAAGAACAAAATCCGTAAGTGATTTTATGCTTGGCGGCAGAAGCGTAGGTCCGTGGCTTACCGCGTTTTCTTACGGCACAACGTATTTTTCCGCGGTGGTTTTTATCGGCTATGCGGGACAGTTCGGCTGGGATTACGGCGTTTCCGCTGCGTGGATTGGCGTTGGCAACGCGGTTCTGGGCAGCCTTATCCCGTGGCTGCTTCTCGGCAAAAGAACCCGCCTTATGTCCAACCACCTTGGCGCAAGGACGATGCCGGAGTTTTTTGAACTGCGCTTCGGCTCAAAGCAGCTTAAGGTAATCTCCGCGGTTATCGTGTTTGTGTTCCTTATCCCGTACACGGCTTCGGTCTACAACGGTCTTTCACGCCTGTTCAGCATGGCGTTTGACCTTGGCGAAAACGGCTATGTCTACATAATTATCGCCATGGCTGTGCTTTCGGCAGTTTATGTAATCTTCGGCGGCTATAAGGCTACCGCTTTCAACGATTTCTTTCAGGGAATTATCATGCTTATCGGCATTTCCGCCGTTGTTGTCTGCACGATAACCAAAAGCGGCGGTCTTACCTCTGCGCTTGAACAGCTTGGCGAGTTTGAGGTTGGCGGTGCAGGCGGACTTAACAGCCTGTTTGGTCCTGACCCGATAAACCTTTTCGGCGTGGTAATCCTTACTTCCCTCGGCACATGGGGACTTCCGCAGATGGTTCAGAAATTCTACGCGATAAAAAGCGAGAAATCCATTCTTACGGGAACTATAGTTTCCACATTTTTTGCGCTTGTGGTTGCGGGCGGCTCGTACTTCATGGGCGGCTTTGTAAGACTGTTCAACGATGATACCGTAGCCAAGGACGACAGAGTGCCGGAGCTGCTTCAGCAGGCTCTCCCCGAAATCCTTATAGGGCTTGTCGTGGTGCTGGTGCTTTCGGCTTCGCTTTCCACGCTGTCCTCGCTTGTGCTTACCTCAAGCACAACCCTTACAAACGACCTTATCAAGCCCCGCATGAAGAATTTCCACGACAAGAAGGAAATGCTGATGATGCGCATACTTATTGCGATTTTCCTTGTGGTTTCGGTTCTGATTGCGTGCAACAAAAATGCTTCCATTACAACGCTTATGTCATACTCGTGGGGCGCGCTTTCGGGAGCGTTCCTCGGTCCGTTTGTTTTCGGATTGTTCAGCAAAAAGACAAGCAAGGCTGCCTGCCTTGCAAGCTTTGTAACTGGCGTGGGAATTTCAATGGTGCATATGGCGCTGTTCAGCCTTGGCTTGTTCCCGCAGCTTGTGGAGGCTGTAAAGTCGCTTAACTGCCCGCTTAACCTGCTTTCGCCCATCAACGCGGGCGCGATAACCATGATTATCTCGCTTATCGAAGTGCCGCTTATCAGCCTGTTCACAAAGTCCCCCGAAAAGGCGGACGTGGATAACGCGTTCAGCACACTTAATCCCCAAAAGTAAAACAACTTGCGGCGCAGAGATTAAACCCTGCGCCGCAGTTTTTTCGGCAGTTTCCGTGTTTTTTCATAAAAAATAAAAAAACATATTTGCAAAACCGCAAATATGTGCTATAATTATGTATGAATTATACGCTGATGTTCAGCATTTAACGGAGGTTAATAATTATGTCAAAACTTATGCTTGGCAATCAGGCTGTCGCTCGCGGTTTGTATGAGGCGGGCGTTACAGTTGTATCCAGCTACCCCGGTACTCCCAGTACCGAGATAACGGAGTTTGCGTCCACCTATCCCGAGGACGTTATGCACACCGAATGGGCGCCCAACGAAAAGGTTGCCTGTGAAACCGCGGTTGGCGCTTCGATAGCAGGCGCGCGCTCCTTTACCGCTATGAAGCACGTTGGTCTTAACGTTGCGGCTGACCCGCTGTTCACCGCGTCCTATACGGGCGTTACGGGCGGTATGGTTATCGCTGTTGCGGACGACCAGGGAATGCACTCCTCCCAGAACGAGCAGGATTCCCGCCACTATGCAATGGCTTCCAAGGTTCCCATGCTTGAGCCGTCAGACAGCGCGGAGTGCAAGGATTTCACAAAGCTTGCATACGACCTTAGCGAGAAATTTGATACGCCCGTAATACTGCGCCTGTCCACAAGGGTTTCGCACTCCCAGAGCAGGGTAGAGGAATGCGAGCGCGCAGAAAAGCCGCTGCCCGAGTATCAGCGCAACACCGCGAAGTATGTAATGATGCCCGCCTATGCAAAGGCAAAGCACGTTGTTGTGGAGCAGCGCACCGCCGACCTTATCGCCTATGCCGAGGAATGCCCCATAAACACCGTTGAAATAAACGATACAAAAATCGGCGTTATTGCTGCGGGTATTGCATACCAGTACGCAAAGGAGGCTCTTGGCGACAGCGCAAGCTACCTTAAGCTTGGCATGGTTTATCCGCTGCCCGAAAAGCTTATAAAGGACTTTGCCGCAAAGGTTGACAAGCTGTATGTTATAGAGGAGCTTGACGATTTTATCGAAACGCACTGCCGCAAGCTTGGTCTTGACCCCATCGGCAAAAAGCTGTTTACATACATCGGCGAGTACAGCCAGACCTATCTTAAGGAAAAAATCCTTGGCGAGAAGAACGAAACCGTTGATTTCGGCGCAAACGTTCCTGTTCGTCCTCCTGTAATGTGCGCGGGCTGCCCGCACAGGGGCGTGTTCTACACGCTTAAAAAGCTTGGCGTTATGGTAAGCGGCGATATCGGCTGCTATACGCTTGGCGCTGCCGCTCCGCTTCAGGCTATGGATTCCACCGTGTGCATGGGCGCTTCCGTAAGCGGTCTGCACGGCTTCAACAAGGGCAGAAAGGGCGAGTATGAGGGCAAGGCGGTTGCGGTTATCGGCGACTCCACCTTTATCCACAGCGGTATTACGGGACTTATCAACATTGCCTACAACCGTAGCAATTCCACCGTTATTATCCTTGACAACTCCATAACCGGCATGACGGGACACCAGAACAATCCCGCCAACGGAAAGAATATCCACGGCGACCCCGCAAGCGCCGTTGACCTTGAAGCGCTTATCCGCGCCGTTGGAATAAACCGCGTAACCGTTGTTGACCCCGGAAATCTTGCCGAGGTTGAAAGCGTGCTGAAAACCGAGCTTGCCGCAGACGAGCCAAGCGTTATCATCACAAGAAAGCCATGCGCGCTGCTTAAAACGGTTAAGCACAAGGCACCGTTCACGGTTGACCCCGATAAGTGCAGAAGCTGCAAGGCGTGCATGAGGATAGGCTGCCCTGCGGTTTCCATGACAACGGGCAAGGCTAAAATTGACAATACGCTGTGCGTTGGCTGCGGTCTTTGCACGCAGATGTGCAAATTTGACGCTATTAAGGAATAAGAGGGGTACGGATATATGAACACAAAATCTATAATGCTTGTAGGCGTGGGCGGACAGGGAACGCTTCTTGCCAGCAGAATTTTAGGCAACACACTGCTTTCACAGGGCTTTGACGTTAAGGTAAGCGAGGTTCACGGAATGTCGCAGCGCGGCGGTTCGGTTGTAACCTATATCAAGTACGGCGATAAGGTGTACTCTCCCGTTATCGAAAAGGGCGAGGCGGACGTTATCGTTTCCTTTGAGGAGCTTGAAGCCGCAAGATGGCTGCCGTACCTTAAAAAGGGCGGAAAGCTTATCACAAATACCCAGCAGGTTGAGCCTATGCCCGTTATCACGGGCGCTGCCGAGTATCCCTGCGGCATAATCGAAGCTATTTCCGCAAAGGGCGTTGACATAACTGCGCTTGACGCGCTTGAGCTTGCAAATCAGGCAGGCTCGTCAAGGGCGGTAAACGTTGTGCTTATGGGCGTGCTTTCCACAATGATGGAGTTTCCGGAGCAGGCGTGGAAAACCGCGCTTGAGGAATGCGTTCCCGCAAAGGCGCTTGAGATAAACCGCAAGGCGTTTGCTCTCGGCGAGGCTTACGGCAGATAAAACAGCTTTTACAGCAGCCCCACAACCGAGCTGCCGAATAATAAATCAAGGAGAAAACACCCATGATAAAATATTTCAAGCCTGAGATAGAATGCGCTCCCCGCCATGAGATAGAGGCGCTTCAGTCGTTCCGCCTTTCGCAGCAGATAAGGCGCGTTTACGACAATGTGAAGCCATACCGCGAAAAGATGGACGCAGCCGGCGTAAAGCCCGAGGATATAAAATCCGTAAAGGACCTTTCAAAGCTTCCGTTCACCGTGAAGCATGACCTGCGCGAGAATTATCCTTACGGTATGTTTGCAACGCCCATGAGCGAGGTTGTAAGAATACACGCTTCATCGGGAACAACAGGCAAGCAGACGGTTGTCGGTTATACGCGCCGCGATATTGATATCTGGTCGGAGTGCGCTGCAAGGGCGCTTGCTTCAATCGGCGGCGATGAGAACGATTTTGTTCATGTTTCCTATGGCTATGGATTGTTTACCGGCGGTCTTGGTATGCATTACGGCGCGGAAAAGCTTGGCGCAACCGCTATCCCCGCTTCTGCGGGAAATTCCCAAAGGCAGCTTGAGATGTTCAGGGATTTTGGCTCAACAATCGTCTGCATGACGCCTTCTTACGCTATCAGCCTTATCGAGCTTATGAACGAAATAGGCATGAGCAAGGACGAACTGAAGCTGCGCGCGGGTTTGTTCGGCGCAGAGCCGTGGACAGAGGAAATGCGCGCCCAGATTGAAGCGGGTCTTGGCATAAAGGCTTATGATATCTATGGCTTGTCGGAGATTATGGGACCGTCTGTTTCCTGCGAATGTGAGTACCAGTGCGGTATGCATATATGCGAGGACCACTTTATCCCCGAAATTATCGACCCCGATACGCTTGAGGTTCTCCCCGAGGGCGAGCAGGGCGAGCTTGTGTTCACCTGCATAACCAAGGAAGCGCTGCCGCTTATCCGTTACAGAACCCGCGATATAGCAACGCTTGTGTACGAGCCGTGCAAATGCGGCAGAACCCATGCGCGTATGCTGAAGCCGCAGGGCAGAACGGACGATATGCTGATTATCCGCGGCGTAAACGTGTTCCCCTCGCAGATAGAGTCCGCACTGTTAAGCGTTGACGGCAAGGCTACAAATTACCTGCTTGTGGTTGACAGGGTGAACAACCTTGACACGATAGAGGTACAGCTTGAGCTGCGCGACGATATGTTCACCGACAATATCAAGGACGTTGAAGCCTACAAGAAAAAGCTTAAATCCGCGATTGATTCCGCAATCGGCGTGGGCGTTTCCATAAAGCTGCTTGAGCCTAAGTCGCTTCAGCGCTCCGTGGGCAAGGCTACGCGCTGCATTGACAACCGAAAGATAAAGAACAAGTTTACAAAGTAATGGGGGTATTGAAAATGCTTAATCAGATTTCCGTATTTGTTGAAAACAAGACAGGCAGACTGGCTTCCGTTATGAAGATACTTACAGACAACGGCATTGATATCCGTGCAATGACTATCGCGGACACCACGGATTTCGGCATTGTAAGGTTTGTGGTGAAGAACAGCGGGCAGGCGCTTAAAATCCTTAAGGACAACGACTGCACCGCCAATATGACCGAGGTTGTGGCGTTCAGCGTTCCCGACTGCCCGGGCGGAATGTACTCCGTTATTGACGCATTTGAAAGCGCGGGAATAAATATCGAGTATTGCTACTCCCTTGTCGCCAACAGGCAGGGCAGGGCAAGCGTTGCGGTACGCGTGGACAACACGGAAAAGGCTGTTGAGGTTCTGAACTCAAAGGGTATCGCGCTTATCTCTGTTGACGATATCTGACCCCGCAAAGCGGAATACAGACCGTCCTGCGGATAAAAGCGGGGCGGTCTTGCTTTCGGGCGGCGCTGAAAAAATGCAGCAAAAAAGCAGTTTTTTTGAAAAAGCTATTGACAAATCAGATTTATTCTGATATAATACTTATGCTGTTATTCAACAGCTTTGACCTACTAGCTCAGGCGGTAGAGCACCTGACTTTTAATCAGGGTGTCCCGGGTTCGATTCCCGGGTGGGTCACCACGGCAAGACAAAAGCACTCGCGTTTATTTGCGGGTGCTTTTTGTTTTGCGCTGCCGTCCTTTGCGTATGGTTTTTGATTTTTGCCCATAATCGGTTGACAGAAACTGCTTTGGGGTATATAATGATTATGGTGTGTTGATACAGGCATTACCGCGCAATTTTTGTGTTATGGACGGTGATTTCTATGGGTATTAAAAACAAAAGCCTTTCCGCTGCTGTGGCGGTTCTGGCGGTTTCGCTTGCGGTGAGCGGCTGTGCGGGCGGGGGAGAAGTTTCCTCATTGCGGGGCGACAGCAGCACGGGCAGCATTTCCACAACAACCGCAAGCTATGCTGCGGCGGAGGATTTGAAAGAAAGCGGCGGCGATACGGAGATACAGCGCGATTTTGGCAGCGGCGGCTCTGTGCTTTCGCAGGTGGACGGCAGGCTTGATATCGCAAGGCGTACCCGCGCTGCAGAGCAGCCTATGGGCGGCGGCGACTGGACTATACTTGTATATATGTGCGGCACCGACCTTGAAAGCGACGGCGGCTGCGCTTCCTCGGATTTGTATGAGGCAATGCAGGCGGAAATCGGCGACAATATCAACTTTGTTTTCCAGACGGGCGGTACATATTCGTGGTATTATGACGATATAGACCCAACAAAGCTTCAGCGTTTCGCTGTGGAGGGAAATGATTTCACGCTGATTGACCAACGCCCGCTTGCCAGCATGGGCGAATCTGACACGCTTTCCGATTTTATAGAATGGGGAGTTAAAAATTACCCCGCGGATAATATCGGCCTTGTGCTGTGGAATCACGGCGGCGGAAGTATCAGCGGCGTTTGCTTTGATGAAAGATACGACAGCGACAGTCTTTCGCTTTCCGAGATTGACAAGGCGCTTGGCGAAACCTTTGACTGCATGACAGAGAAGTTTGAGTTTATCGGCTTTGACGCCTGCCTGATGAGTACGCTTGAAACCGCAAATATCCTTGTCCCGTATGCGAATTATATGTATGCCTCCGAGGAAACCGAGCCGGGTTATGGCTGGGATTACACCGCAATTCTATCCTATCTTAAGGAAAATCCGCAGGCGGACGGCGCACAGCTTGGCAGCGTGCTTTGTGACGCATATTACGAGCATTGCAGACTTTATGATTCCGAGGATATGTCAACCTTTGCCATAACCAACCTTGGCAGACTGGACGCGCTGCTGACCTCGTTTGACAAAACCGCACAGCAGATGTATGAAAGCAGTAATACGGCAGAGCTTGCAAAGGCAATACAGGAAGCGGATAATTTCGGCGGCAACAACCGTACCGAGGGTTATACAAACATGGTAGACCTTGGCGGCATTCTCAACGCCGTATCGGCTTACTGCCCCAACGCGCGGGATACTCTTGACAAGCTTGGCGATGCCATAAGCTGCATGAAAAACGGCACGCAGCACAAGTATGCCAGCGGCTTATCGGTGTATTATCCGCTGTCCGTGCAGGGTTCGACAGAGCTTTCCGCCTTTGGCGCAATATGCCCCGGCGCATATTATCTTGCCTTTGTTGACAAAATAGCCTACGGCACAACGGGTCAGGATATTTATTCCTATCATAATGATGAACTGCTTTATGACTGCGACGATATCTGGTGTATTGATTACGATTATGGCGATTATTGTACCAACACCGACAGCTTTAGCGATATCGGCGAGGACTGCACAATTCCCGTTGAGGATATATATTTTGACAATGACGGATATTACACCGTTGCTATATCTGATTTTACCAATTTAAGCTATGCCGCGTGCAGCGTGTTCTTTACGCAGTCCGATGGAACGATGGTATATCTTGGCTGTGATGATGACATATATTACGATTATAGCAAGGGAGTAATCACAGATAATTTCGATGGCAGCTGGATATCTCTGCCCGATGGTCAGCCGCTTCCCATTGAAATTGTTGACCAAACCGATGATTGCAGTCTGTTCACCTGCCCAATACTGCTTAACGGCGAGCTTACCAATATGCGTATAGAGTACGACTGGAACAAATCCAGCTGGAATGTAATAGGCGCGTGGGACGGAATTGACGCTGACACAGGTATGGCAGCGCGCGATATAGTCCGTATTAAGGACGGCGATATTATTCAGCCTGTTTATTACATAACCGACAGCTATGGCTATACAACGGATTATTCCGAGGGTGATAAATTTACGGCAAATGGCGATATTGCGCTTAGCTACCGCAGCCTGCCAAGCGCCGATTATTTGTACAGTATCGTAATGTATGATATATTCGGCAACTGGTTCTTTACGCCTGATGTAACCTTTACAATAGAAGCTGACGGCAGCCTTACATTCTATCCCGATGAACTGGACCGGGATTACGATAATGATGATTTTGAGCAGGAATATTATTACAGCGATTGTCCCTACTGCAGCGGCAGCGGCTGCGACTACTGCGGATATTACGGCTATCTTCTGGAATACACCTGTGAGGAATGCGGCGGCAAAGGCTGCGACTGGTGCGGATATTACGGCACTCTGCTTGCAATAGCCTGCGACTACTGCCACGGCGCAGGCTGCGAATACTGCGAAAAATACTACTGATATCCACAGACGCTTCTGCATGAAAGGGCAGAGGCGTCTGTTTGTGCGCGGTATATTTAATGTTTCGCGTGAAAATATGCCGTTTGGGTATTGCAATAATTGTGAAATTATGTTATAATATCAATCGTAATGCCGCTTGCTGTGCGGCGTGTGATATTGCATAAAAAAGCTTGCCGCGCCGCGGTTTGCCATTAAAGGCGCGCGGTTAGGCTGTGTTTCTGAAAGGATTTATAAATATGGCTAAAAATAATCAGGCTGACGGAAAGCCGTTTGAAATTCCGCGCCCCGTATTCCCAAAGCGCGCCGTTGTAACAGGCGGTATGCCTTATGGAAATAAGGAGCTGCACTTTGGTCATGTGGGCGGTATGCTGGTGTTCGCCGATACCTATGCGCGCTTCCTGCGCGACCGTATCGGAAAGGAGAACGTTATTTTTGTCAGCGGTACGGATTGCTACGGCTCTCCCATTGCAGAGGGCTGGCGCAAAAAGGTGCAGAACGGCGAGTTTGAGGGCAGCCTTGAGGACTTTGTTACAAGAAATCACAACAAGCAGAAGGATACCCTTGCGGCATATGGCATTTCGCCCAACCTTTTCGGCGCTTCGGGTCTTGGCCGCTCCAAGGAAATCCATGCCGAGGTTACGCAGTGGTTTCTTAATTCCCTTTATGAAAAGGGTCAGCTTAACCGCATTTCCACCATGCAGTTCTTTGATGAAAAGGCGGGCGTGTTCCTTAACGGCAGACAGGTTGTGGGCAAATGCCCCGTTGAGGGCTGCTGCTCCGAAAAGGGCTATGCGGACGAGTGCGACCTTGGTCACCAGTATATGCCGGAAAATCTGCTTAATCCCATAAGCACGCTTACGGGCGAAAAGCCTTCCATGAAGCCTGTAACCAACTGGTATTTCAAGCTGCGCGATTATGAAAAGCTGCTTTCCGACTGGGTTGCTGAGCTTCAGAAGCGCAAGGATATCCGTCCCGTTGTGTGGAAAACCATTGCCGAGTTCTTAAAGCCGCCCGTAATCTATATCAAGCGCGAGTTTGAGGAAAAATATCTTTCCCTCAAAGGTGAAATGCCCGCGCATAATTACCTTGAAGAACCCAAAAAGCCATCGTTTACCATTGAGTTTTCAACGCTCTCCGATTGTGACGACGCCTGCCGTGTGCTTACGCAGAACGGTATCCGCTACCGCACAGGCAAGACGCTTGTTCCGTTCCGCCTTACGGGCAATGTGGAGTGGGGTGTTCCCGCGCCCGAGTTTGAGGGCGATAAGGGGCTTACCGTGTGGGTATGGCCTGAGTCACTGTGGGCGCCTATCTCCTTCACGCAGACTTATCTTGAGGAGCAGGGCAGAAGCCGTGACGAATGGAAAGACTACTGGTGCAGCAAGGAGGCAAGCGTATACCAGTTTATCGGACAGGATAACATCTATTTCTACGGCGTTGCAGAGCCTGCAATGTGGATTGCACAGCAGGCTGCGGCTGAAAAGACAGCTTCCCCCGCAGAGGGCGAGCTTCAGCTTCCGATAATCGTTGCAAATCATCATATACTGTTCCTTGACAAAAAGGCTTCAAGCTCCGGCGCGGTAAAGCCGCCCATGGCGGACGATTTGCTGTCCTATTACACGCCCGAGCAGCTTCGTATGCACTGGCTTGGTCTTGGGCTTGGACAGCGCTCCGTAAGCTTTATGCCAAAGCCCTTCAACCCCGACGCAAAGCCCGATGAAGCCGACCCTGTTGTTAAGGACGGTCTGCTTTTGTCCAACGTCTACAACCGCATGATAAGAACCGCATTCTACACCACGCAGAAGCTGTTTGGCGGCGTAATGCCCGACCTTAAGCCGGAGCAGCAGCTGCTTGACGAGGCTAAAAAGGCGGTGCTTGAATACGAGCGCCATATGGCAAAATTCAACTTCCATCAGTGTACCTATGTGCTTGACAGCTATATCAGAAACGGCAGCAAGTACATGGCAAAAACGCTTGGCAGCGCGGATATCACGGCAGAGCAGGCAGCGCAGCCGCTTGCAAACCTGTTTTATATGATAAGAATTGCGGGCGTTCTGCTGCACCCAATGGCACCGTTCGGCACGGAAAAGCTGCGCGAGTATCTTGATGTGGACGAGCGTATTTGGTCATGGGATACTATTTTTGAGCCGGTTAATTTCTTTACCGGCGAGAACCACAAGCTTAAATTCCTGCCGCCGAGGACGGACTTCTTCACCCGCCACGAAAGCCAGTTTGCGGCTGAAGCGGAAGAATAATCCGATATCACAAATCCCACTCGCCGATAAAATGAGTGGGATTTTTTCTCTGCGCAAAACCAAAACAGCCGCAGGATTACTGCGGCTGCCGTATTATTCAGGCTGGTGAGAAAGTGCCAGATGCCGGAAACCCGTGCTGCGACTAGGCTAGGTGCCTGCCGCAGTACGGTAGCGTTTTCCGCAAAGCGGATAATGCGACGACCGCAGATAGTGCTTTATCGACAGCCTGTTTTATCTTATCTGTTGTTGATAAGCTTTGTCAGCTCAACGGGGTCAACAATCTTGCCGTCCTTGTATACGCGCATATTGCCCGAAGCGATTTCGTCAATCAGGATAACCTCGTTGTTGTTGTAGCCGAACTCAAACTTGATGTCCCAAAGCTGCAGACCGATGGACTTAAGGTCGTCAGCAACAATCTGTGTAATCTTAAGGGTCTGCTCCTTCATGCTGTTGAACATTTCGGGGGTCATAATGCCGAGAGCGGCAAGACCCTCGCTTGTTACCAGCGGGTCGCCCTTTTCGTCATTCTTGAATGTGCATTCAACATAGCCGCCCTCAAGAACTGTGCCGTCCTTGATGTACTCGCCGTATCTGCGGATAAAGCTGCCTGTTGCAACATGGCGGCAGATTACCTCAAGACCGTGACCGAATACGGTTGCGGGAAGAACCTCCATAGTAGCTTCATCAATGTTTGCGTTTACATAGTGCGTCTTTATGCCTGCCTTCTTAAGCAGCTCAAAGTAGTATACCGAGGTCTGGAGATTTGCCTTGCCTATGCCGTCAATGGTCAGACCAACGCTGTTCTCTCCGGGGTCAAACACGCCGTCCTTGCCAGTGCAGTCGTCCTTAAACTTGAGCATAACGTTGCCGTTTTCAAGCTTGTAAACGTCCTTGGTTTTGCCTGTGTAAATTTTTTCCATAGTGATTCTCCTTATCTTATGTTGTGGATTTTGGGCAGCGCTGTGTATAAATCAGTATGCGGCGTTACCACAATCCTATTCAATTTTAATACGCACGGGCTGATTTGTCAATATATTTTTTAATATTTTTTGTAAAAAAATCGCGGTATTGCCATATCGGAAAATAAAATTTGCGCCGCGGTGAATTTTCTGTTGATTTTTTCGTATATGTGTGGTATAATTTCAATGTATGCCAAGGTGCGGCGCACATTGGCGGATATAGTGCAAAAATACAAACAAAAGAATTGAAATCACAGGAGATAACACCATGCGTAAGACAAAAATAATATGCACCATAGGTCCCGTAAGCAATAACGAAGAAACACTGACCCAGATGTGCCTTAACGGCATGAACGTGGCAAGGCTTAATTTCTCGCACGGCACGCTGGACGAGCATAAAAAGACTATCGAGCTTATCAAGTCCGTAAGGGATAAGCTGAATCTTCCCATTGCGATAATGCTTGACACAAAGGGACCCGAGTACAGGATAAAAACCTTTGAAAACAAGAGCATAACCCTGTCTGACGGCGATAAATTCATATTTACAACAGATGATATTGTTGGAAATCAACAGCGCGTTTCCGTAAACTACAAGCGCCTTACGCAGGAGCTTAAAGCAGGCGACAGGATACTTGTAAACAACGGTCTTGTTATTTTTGAGGTTGACGAAATTTCGGGCAGCGAGGTTATCTGCACCACCGTTTCGGGCGGCGTTCTGTCCGACCGCAAAAGCATGAATTTCCCAAACAAGCTGTTAAGCGGCGATTATCTCAGCGAGCATGACAAGCAGGATTTGCTTTTCGGTATCGAAAACGAGGTTGATTTTGTTGCGGCTTCCTTTGTTTCCACAAAGGGCGATGTGCAGGCGCTGAGAAGCTTCCTTGATGAAAACGGCGGCGAAGCTATCGACATCATTGCAAAAATTGAGAACCGCGCAGGCGTTGACAATATTGACGATATCTGTGAAATCGCCGATGGAATTATGGTAGCGCGCGGCGACCTTGGCGTTGAAATTCCCTTTGTAGAGGTGCCGTCTATACAGAAGTTCCTTATCCGCAAGTGCCGTCTGCTTGGCAAGCGCGTAATCACCGCAACGGAAATGCTGGAGTCCATGATACACAATCCCCGCCCCACAAGAGCAGAGATTTCAGACGTGGCAAACGCGGTTTATGACGGCTCGTCCGCCGTTATGCTTTCGGGCGAAACCGCAGCGGGCAAGCACCCCGTGGAGGCTGTGCGCAACATGGCTGAAATTGCAGAGCATGCCGAGAAGCATATAGATTACAAGCACTGGTTTGCAACCACCGAGTACAAGATAAACAGCAACCTTGACGCTATTTCCCACGCAACCTGCGCAATGGCTATTGATGTAAACGCAAAGTGCATTGTGGTAAACTCCATGTCGGGCATTACCGCGCGCATGGTAAGCCGCTTCCGCTGCCCCGCGCAGATTATCGGCATAACCACCAACAAGCGCGCATGGCGTCAGCTTAACCTCAGCTGGGGCGTGCTTCCTGTTCTGGGCGAGGAATACAACTCGCTTGACATTGTGTTCTATCAGGCTGTAAACCGCGCGAAGGAAATCCTTTCGCTTAAGTCCGGCGACAACGTGGTGCTGACGGGCGGACAAATCAACGGAAAATCGGGCAACACAAATACTATAAAGGTAGAGATAATCGCCTGACAGCGGGCGCGTATCGGCGGCGCTGCCGCCTGCGGAAATATAACTTAGGCAAGATGTCCCCCTGCCTAGCGTTGAACAAAGTTCAACTCGGCGGCAGGGTTCCATTTACCATTCAGTAGGGGATACAATCCCCTACTGAATGGCAGGTTGG
>CAZLBL010000027.1:0-25950 GCA_964557825.1 uncultured Ruminococcus sp. | reverse complement strand
CAGCTGGGAGTGAAGCATCAGTATAAGGAAGGCATGATGGACCAGGTGGACAGAGGACTGCGCCTGCCCGATATCGTTCAGACCCCGCTTGATTATATCGGCAGCCTGAATACTCCCCTTGCAATGATAGTATCGGGCGCGACCATAGCAAAGGCAGGCTTGCTGCGCGGCTTTAGGTGCGGCAGGGTGTACTATGTTCAGCTTTTCAAGCTGCTGCTTGTTCCTGCGCTGCTTGCGCTTGCGTTTGTTCCGCTGGCGGGGGCGGGCGTTTCAATGACGGTTATCAACACCATATTGATTGCTTCAAGCGCGCCGACAGCCTCGGCGACTATTATGTTTTCCTACCGTCACGGCAGGGACGAGGGTTATGCTTCGGGGCACTTTGCGGTTTCCACAATTGCAAGCATGGCAACAATGCCGCTTGTGCTTATGCTGTCGGCGGCGTGGGCGGGTGCGCTTGGTTTGTAAATAGAACGCAAAATATACAATTTCAACATAATAATTTTGGTTGTTTTGTTAGTTGAAAAAAATCGTCCCAAATGATATAATATAAAAGTAATCAATGACAAGATAGTATTGTGGCTTTATAGCCAACATACTTCTTAATATATTTTCCCCAATTGTTTTGCCGCATAAAAACCGCTTTTCCCCAAGCGGGCGGCGTTTGTTTCAGCTTTCCGCAGACACCCCCTTGTCTGCGGGCTTTTTTTGCCCTTTTTTGGAGAAAATATATTTCGTGTGCAACCAATCGGTTGGTTGATTTGTTTTATAAGCAGAATGAAGAAAATGCCAATTTGCTGTACGATATACACTTCGTTCGGAAAGGGGTTTTATTATGAGAAAATTTATGTTTCTGCTGCTTGCGTGTTCCGTTCTGCTGTCTGCTTCCGGCTGCGCTGCGGGCGATGCGCCTGTTGTTGCTTCGGATTATGAAACAAACGGCGGGGCTTCATTATCTGATGATTTCGATAAGGGAGAGCCGTCCGGCGCATTGGGCGCTTCCACTGCTGCTGATGTGACAGCGGGTGACGCCGAGCGCTTGGACGGCGCAGAGACTGACTTTGACGTTTACATTGGCGACGGCGTGGACGATATTGCTTGTGACGCTGCTGCGGATTTTGCTTACGCTGCCGAGGCGGCAGAAGGCGCTTACAAAGGCGGCGCGCATGAGGAATATGCGCCCCCTGAAGCCGAGCGGCTTGTCGCAGGTCAGCTTACCGCAGGCGAATGGAACGACAACGAAAACTGGAACGCTTGGGTTTCCCTCTACCAGAGCCATGAGGACTGGGAAAATTACCGTGACGAGTGGAATGTTGATTTTGATATCCGCTATGAGGTGACGGTTACGGCGTTCGGCGAGCCGATAGAGGGAGCAATTGTATCGCAAAATAACTGCGGCACAAGCGGAGCGTTCAACGCAGTGACCGATAACAAGGGCAAGGCATATCTTTTCCTTAAAGCCTGTGGGGACGAGGAACAGCATTTCCTTGACATATACTACAACGACGTTCGCACCACATTAAATGTTGACGCAGACGCAAGCGGAGAGTACAATGTTGATTTGACCGACCTGATTTCCCCGTATGAAATTACAGATTATAATACTTTGGAGCTTATGCTTGTAATTGATACCACAGGCTCTATGGCAGATGAACTGGAATACATTCAGACAGAGCTTGAGGACGTTGTAAAACGCGTCAAGAGCGATAATGCAAATATCCCTGTAAGAATAAGCGTGAACTTTTATCGTGACGAGGGCGATGAGTATGTGGTTCGTGATTTTGATTTTACGGAGGATATAGATGAAGTTACCGCCGCTCTTATGGCGCAATGCGCGGACGGCGGCGGAGACACCCCCGAAGCGGTCCACACCGCTCTCGGCAATGCAATAGACGAGCATGAATGGAGAGAAAACACAACAAAGCTTATGTTCTTGGTGCTTGACGCTCCGCCCCATTACGACAGCCAGGTTATCGCCTCGGTAAACCGTTATGTAAATGCTGCGGCAAATGATGGAATACGCATAATCCCCGTAGCTTCAAGCGGAGTTTACAAATCCACAGAATACCTGCTGAGAACCATGGCGTTCAGGACAGGCGGAACTTACACATTCCTCACCAATCACAGCGGTATTGGCGGCGACCATATAGAGCCGACAATCGGCGATTATGAGGTTGAAAAGCTTAACGACCTTATGGTAAGAGTAATCAGCGAATATCTCGCATAAATCACAGCGTTCTCCTAATGGAAGCGGTGATTAAGTCATGGCTTCCTGCCTGCATATTTTGCCCCGATAAAGGCTTATGCCCCTTGTCGGGGCGATTTTTTGCGGTTGGTGTTATTTTTCGCAAATTTTCACAATCCACTGTGTGAAACGGTTGCATTTCCGCTTAAACTGTGTTATAATAAATAATGTATATTTATGTTTATCTCTATTCTTGGAAAGGATATGTAATGTCAAAATTTTATGGAAAGCTTTGCCCTGTTTGCAGAGTGCGTTTTGAGGAAGATGACGATATCGTTGTCTGCCCCGACTGCGGAACTCCGCACCACAGAGCGTGCTATATGATAACAGAAAAATGTGCGTTGTCACAGATTCACAGCAACGGCTTTATATGGAGCGGCGCACTGCCCGACGAACAGAACGGCGGGGAAAGCGGCAATGAAAACGCTGCTTCGGATTTTCCGCAGGAAGGCGCAGACCCTCACCATGCGGAATATCCATATGTTCATTCGCATGACGTTCAGGAGGAAAACCCGTTCGGTGCGCAGCGCAAGGCAAATGACGGCGCGCCGTTTACCAACCCTTATGCCGAGGCGTATAAGCAGATTCAGCAGATGACAAGCGATGAAACGCGCGGCGAGGACGGAGTTTCGGCAAAGGAGTTAAGCCGCTTTGTGGGAACTTCGGTGCTTCATTATGCGCAGGCGTTCTCCGCATTCCGCACGGGCGTTGTCAGTTACGACGGAACAAAGCGCGTAAAGACTTTTCTTAATGTCTGGGCGGGAATTTTATCCCCCATACAGCAGATTTACCGCAGAATGGACGGGCTTGGCATAATCCTGCTTATCATACAGGCTATCACGGCGCTGCCCGATATCCTGATTATCAAATACAGCTACGGCGGCGCTATTGCGGAAACGGCGATGCCTATGCTTCAGACTCTTTCGGCTGTCAGCAGCATTATAAAGGTTGTGCTGCTTATTGTGCTTAGCCTTTTTGGGGACTATTTTTACTATAAATTCTGTGTGCGCAGGATTAAGAAAATCCGCGAGCGGTTCGACGACGGCAAGGCGGAAGGTTATTATGAAGAACTTACCCTGCGCGGCACTCCCTCTAAGCTGAGGGCGGTTATAGGCATACTGGCTACGCTGTTTGTTGGGCAGCTTATGGCTGTGCTGCCGTTTGACGGACTTCTTGGATAAAGGCGCCACAATGAAGCTTATTATCCAGATACCGTGCTATAACGAAGCGCAGACGCTGGGCGTTACGATAAACGACCTGCCGTGCAGCATAAACGGCATTGACGAGATAGAATATCTTGTTATAGACGATGGAAGCACAGACGGAACTGCGCAGCGCGCAAAGGAGCTTGGCGTTCACCATATCGTAGGCTTTGCCCACAACCGCGGACTTGCCAAGGGCTTTATGGCAGGAATTGACGCCTGCCTGCGGCTTGGCGCTGATATAATAGTCAATACGGACGCTGACAATCAGTACAGCGGTCATGATATAGAAAAGCTAGTGCGCCCCATACTTGAGGGCAGGGCGGAAATGGTGATAGGCAACCGCCGCACCGACAGCATACAGCATTTCTCGCGCAGCAAGAAAAGGCTGCAAAAGCTTGGCAGCAGCGTTGTGCGCAGGGCAAGCGGCACAGATGTTGCGGATACCACAAGCGGCTTCCGCGCGTATTCAAGAGAGGCCGCTATGCGTCTTAACGTGCTTTCGGACTACACCTACACGCTGGAAACCATAATAACGGCGGGCGCGGATAAGGCAAAGATACTTTCGGTGAATATAGACACAAATCCCCAGCTTCGCAAAAGCCGCCTTTTTAAGTCTATGTGGGGTTATATCAGGCGCTCGGGCGGCACGATAATCAGAAACTACGTTATGCGCAGACCGCTTAAAACCTTTCTTGGCATAGCTGCGGTATTTGTTGCGGCGGCGCTTGCGCTTGGCGTACGCTTTATCGTATATATGTGTATCGGCGAGGGCGGCGGTCATATACAGTCGCTTGTGCTGATGGCGGTGCTTGCGATAGTCGGCTTCCAGATAGGGATTTTCGGTCTTGTGGCGGACGCAATATCCGCCTGCCGCAGGGTTATGGACGAAACGTTGTTCCATGTAAAAAGGATAGAATACAACAACACAAACGGGCGCTGCAAAAATTACAATGTATGCAGCTACTCAAAAAAGGAAATTGTAAGCAATGAAGAAGAAACTTGAGCGCTTTTATGCCGCGTTTGGCGACAGGGGTGTCATGTTTATCCTGTTTGCCGTTTCGGTAGTTATACACGCGCTGCTTTCGGTGAATATGGAGCTTCCCGCCGTTAATCCCGATGAAATCGGCACGGCAGCCATTACGGCATTTTACACCGGCAAGGACTGGTCGGCGCTGATGGGCACGGTCGGATATTATTACGGCTATATACAGGCGCTGTTTTATGTGCCGCTGATGATAGTTTTTGGCTCGCCGTATGCGCTTTATAAGGCAATGCTGGTGATGAACGGCGTGCTGATAAGCTTTATCCCCATGCTTGCTTACCATCTTGCCTCAAAGCTTGGCATACCAAGCGTGTGGCAGAAGATTGTAATTGCTTTCTGCTCCGGATTTTACATCACCTACATAGCGCACTCAAAATTTATATGGAACGAGGCAATTTCAAGTCTGCTTCCGTGGGCGCTGATATGGTGTGTTTTTATGGCGTGGGACAGAAAAAACCGTTACTCAAGATTCACCTTTTCCATGCTTGCGGGATTTATGTGCGCAGTGTGTTATGCGGCGCACCCGCGGCTTATTGCGGTGGTTATCGCGCTTATACTTATGCTTATTATTGCAAGAACGGTGTTCCGCGAGAAGATACTAAATCTCCCCACATTTTTTGCAACGCTTGTAGTTTCATTCGGCTGTGAATATCTGATACGCAGGGCGATTGAGGTTTCTGTCTGGGACGGTGCAGCGCGCTATAATACTGTTGAGGCAGGCTTGTCACGGCTGGACGGATTTTTCACGGCGGACGGCTGGAACAGCTTTGTGGCTGTGCTTTTCGGGCATTTGTATACGTTTTTTACGTCCACGCTTGGCATAGGCGCGCTTGCTTTCGTGTTTTTTGTGGTGATGATTGCGAAGCGGTGCAGCGAGTGGTTCTCCTGCCGCAGGGCGGGACGCGAGGACGGAACGAGAGTGTATGAGCCTGTAAAGCACAAGTACAGCCTGCGCATAACCGTGTTTGGTCTGTTTGCGTTTTTGGCGGCAGGCGGCTCACTGCTGCTTTCGGTGCTTTATAAGTTTAATTCCTCACAGCTTGGCGAGCTAAGCGACCTTGTTGTGTTTGGCAGGTATACCGATAACGTTGCCCCGCTTGCGGTATTTTTCGCATTGGTATTTATAATGACCTATGGCTATACCGTAAAGACCGCAGCATGCGGCGCGGCGGTGTATGCGTATGCTTGTATGGGTTTGGCGCTGACCTCGTGGAAATACCTTGCCGATGGCACATTCCGTGTTTCCACCATACTTGGATTGCAGCCGTGGCGGATAAGTGAAAGCACAGCCGACAGCATGACGTCCATGAGCTTTGTCATTATGTCGTCAATGGTGTTTACCATGTTTTCGGCGTTGATAATATGCGTTGCGTGTACAAGGCGGTTCAAAATGCAGCTTGCTTCTGCGATTATATGCTGCGTATTTGTGTACACCACAGGCTTTGCCGCGTTTGATTATCTCCCAATGCGCGCCGCCGACAATGCCGAACAAACCGCCCCGATAAAGCAAATCAGCGAGCTGCTTTATAACGAGCCGTCCTCGCCGCCTATTGTGGCGTACAAGACAGGCTCGCGCACGGCGGGACTTTTGCAGTTTCTTAATGCAAAGGCGGCGGTCGTGCTTGTAAATAATTCTGACAGCCTGCCCGATTCGGGAATAATAATCATAGAAAACGGCACGGATATTCCGCTTTCCCCGCAGAATTATGATGTTGTGGGCATAACGGATAATCATACGGTGCTGGCATACGGCAATAGTGCAAGGGAATATGTAAAGTATAAGCGGAACAAGCAGTAATGCCGCTTCGGAGGGATTTTATGTGCCGACAGGCAGCTTTATCAACTGACAGCGGCTTTTCGCGCGGAGATATCTGCGCGGCGGTTTGCCTGTATTCTGTCACGCTTATAATACATATTCTTATCCTGCGGTGTGCTACATTGTTTAATCTTACGCCTGACGAGTACAGCGTTACCGCAGCGGCGGCGCTGGCAAACGGTTATGATTGGTCGTCTACGGTGTCAACGGGCGGTTATTACGGATATTTTCAAAGTCTGTTCTACATTCCTGCATTTTGGCTGACGGACGACCCATATGTACGCTACAAGATAATGCTGACGATAAACGGCGCGCTGATAAGCTTTGTTCCTGTGATAGCGTATCTGCTTTTGAGGAAAAAGTTCGGGGTGAAAATGGCTGCTTCCGTTCTTTTCTCGGCAATATGCGGCTTTTATCCGTGCTGCGTGCTGCTTACAAAATACACATGGAATGAAACAATGTGCTGCCTTATTCCGTGGGTCTTCATGCTGCTGATGTTTTGGGCGGCGGATTGCAGGGGCGCTGTTAAAAAGCAGATTTTATCCGCGCTTGGCGGTCTTACACTGGCTGCGGGCTATGCCTCGCATGGGCGAATGCTGGCGCTTGTGGCTGCGGGTGCGTTGCTTGTGCCGATAGTGTATTTCACAATGAGGAAAAAGCGCGTGTTCTGCTTTGCGGGATTTTATTCGGCGCTTGCGGCAGGACTTGCGTGCGACAGCTTTATCAAAGCCTTTTTGCAGGAGAAGCTGTGGCTTGTAAGCACGCAGGGCGCACCAAACAACACCATAGAGCGTATGCTTTCTGGGATTTTTTCCGCAGGCAGCGGAGCTTCGGCGGGTGGAATATCGCTTGGAAAGCTTTTCAGCACGCTTGTGGGACATTTGTTCTATTTTCTGACCTCTACATGGGGCTTCGGCGCGATATGTATTGTGGCTGTTATCGCTTATCTGATTTCACATTTCAGGCGAACAGGCTCTGTGCGGTATGCAGACGGTGCTGCCGACAGCATGACGGTGCTTTGCTGGTATGTGCTTCTTGCCATGGGCGCGATTTTTGCGGTAAGCGTTGTGTTTAAGTCAACATCTTCCCTGCTTGGTCAGCGCATGGATACCATAATGTACGGGCGGTATACCGAGGCGTTTTATCCGCTTGCGCTGTTTGCGGGGCTTGTTCTGATATATAAGGGGCGGTTTTCGGTTATGCAGTGCTTTTCGGCGCTGCTGACGGGCGCGGGGATAAACCTGCTTACACAGCTTGTGGTAGTTCCGGTGGTGCTTGGAGGAGAGCGCTTTGTAAGCGCCATGGTGCTTGGACTTGCGCCGCTGCGCTATAATGAAGGAATAAAATCCCTGTTTACCCAGCAAAGCTTCCTTAAATTCTATATAACAACAATCGCGATATTGCTTGTTTGGCTTGTGATAATGCTGCTGCGCGGTGCAGGAAAGCGCGGATATCCGTTTTTTGCAATTCCGCTGGCGGCGCTGCTTATGTATTCCGATATTTACGGATATGTGTGTTATACAGTTCCCCAAAGCAAAAACGCCGCTGCAAGCGGGCGGAATATAAGGCAGGCGCTTGACCTGCTTAATGGGGAGTATAGTTCCGTTGCGGCGGTAAATCTTACGCGCGAGTGTTACACAAAATTGCAGTTTATCTATCCCGCGCTTGATGTGCGGCTTATATCGGACGCGACCGCGCTTTCGGCGCAGGAGAATATCGCAGAGATTTGCATATCTTCGCGCGAGGATTGCCTTAGCCTGTGTGCTGACGACATTTATCTTATCGGAAGCCCTGCGAATAATATATGCGTTTATGCGACAACCGAGGAAGCGGCGCAGCGCGCCGAAGATAAGGGCTTGCGCGTTTCGGACGCGGGCAGCGTCTGCTATACGGCAGCGGATTTGCTTTCAAGCGCATACGCTTCGGGCGGCAGCGCGGATTATCAGAGTGATGATGAAGTTTCGGTGCGGCTTGCGGGCGGCATTGAGGCGTATACAAATTACTTTACCGCGCACCTTGCGGGGACTTATTACATCACCATAGATGGCAGCGGCGTAAGCAGCAGTGCAGCAACCGTTACAGCAGATAAGGGCGGTGCGCCTGTGAAGTTAAAAACCGTCAGCGCTTCCGACAGTCGGCTTGTAGTAAGCTTTACGGTGAACAGCAAGACCGATGGAATGCGCGTTGCCATTTCAAACGGCATGGCAGAGCCGATATCTGTAAGCAGTGTGACAATCTCATATGTGGCTGCCATGGATTGAAAATGTAAATTTATATACTTATGGAGTAATTTATTATCGAAAGGAATGATTTTTAATGGAAACCTTTGCTCTTGGCAAGCTTACCATGTATGTTTCGGATGACCACCGCTTCGGAACGGACGCTTTTCTTCTGGCGTACTATGCCGGCGTGCGTCCCGACAGCGTGGTGTGCGACCTTTGCACGGGCTGCGGAATAATTCCCATGATATTCTGCAAGAATGTTATGCCGCGCCTTATCTATGCCATTGATATTCAGGAGGAGGCAATCGAGCTGCTTAACAAATCGGTGGAGAAAAACGGGCTTCAGAACACTGTTGCCCCGATACTTACCGACCTGCGTGAGCTGGACCAAAAATATCTTGCCTTTGAAAGCGTGGATATTGTAACGGCAAATCCGCCCTACATGACCAGCGGCAGCGGATTTGAAAAGATGTCGCGCCCGCAGGCTATTGCACGGCATGAGCTTATGTGTACTGTTGATGATGTCTGTAAGGCGGCGGGCAAGCTGCTGAAATACGGTGGTCTGCTTAAGATGTGCCACCGTCCCGAACGCCTTGCCGATGTGATAAACTCCATGCGCGAGAATAAAATCGAGCCAAAGAGCATTACCTTTGTGCATAACAGTATTCTTGACAAGCCGTGGCTGTTTCTTATCACGGGCAAAAAGGGCGCAAAATCGGGCATGATAGTGGAGAAGCCTATGATACTGCGCAATGATGATAAATCCTATACGGAGGAGTATTCGCGCCTTTATGAGTGATACAGGAAAGCTTTATGTTGTCGGTACGCCGATAGGAAATCTTTCGGATTTCAGTCCGCGCGGCATTGAAACGCTTGAAAAGGCGGATTATATCGCAGCCGAGGATACAAGGGTGTCGCTGCGCCTGCTTACGCATTTCGGGATAAAAAAACCTATGCTTAGCTATTATAAGCCGCATGAGGCTGAAAAAAGCGAGAAAATACTTGAGCTGCTTGCCGAGGGAAGCACGGTTGCACTTGTTTCGGACGCAGGTATGCCATGCATATCCGACCCCGGCGTTTACCTTGTTCAGCGTTGCTATGAGCAGGGTGTGGCGGTTGAGGTTATTCCCTGCTGCAATGCGGCAATCGCGGCGGTTGCCATAAGCGGAATAGACACACAGCGTTTCGCGTTTGAGGGCTTTCTGCCCGTGCCGAAAAAGGAACGCGCCCAGCGGCTTGACGAGATTAAAGCCTTGCCGCACACGCTGATATTCTATGAGGCGCCGCACAAGCTGGTCAACACTCTTTCGGATTTAAGGGAAGCCTTGGGCGGCAGCCGCAGCTGCGCATTGTGCAGGGAGCTTACAAAGCTGCATGAGGAGGTAATACGCGGCACGCTTGACGAACTGTGCGACTACTGCCAACGCACCGAGCCGCGCGGCGAGTATGTTATTGTAGCCGCAGGCGCGGAGAAAAAGACAGAAGAAAAGCTGACGCCTATGCAGGCGGCGCAGCTTGCGCGGCAGTTTATCCTTGGCGGCGAGAAAATGTCGGAAGCCTGCAAAAGGGCGGCAAAGGAAACAGGCTGTCCAAAGCAGGAGATATACAGGCTTGTGCTTGAAAGCGAGGATAAGTCATGATTAAAAAGGCGCTTATATGCGTGCCTCTTGCAGCAGAACGAAACTGACGTATACGAAGATGTGGAACACATCATACAATCCCGCGAAACGCTATGGGATACGCTTGTGCAAAGCTTCCCCGAAGCAGCGCGCAGCACAGAAACTCAGCGCAGGTCGGAGAGCAGGATATTAAGCTTGATATGGAATATCTTAAAGAGCGTGCGCAGAATATATATTACGGTATAGAGATAAATCCCGATGCAGGATAACTACATACACCAAATAGTTTTGGCGGTTTTTGAAATGATTTTCGGAAAGGAAATAATCACTATGAATAACAAGAAAAATCCCTTTTTCTCGGTACTTTTCCCAATCCTTGGCGCTGTTGTGATAGTTGCGGGCGCAGTGGCTTATATCTGCTTTAAGCTTGCAGAGGAAATGCGCTACAACGAAAAGTGGAAGGATTATGACGAGTGCGGCTGGCACTGATATCTGATAAAAACGTTACGGAAGGGGGATTTCCCCATGCAATGCGGACGATGCGGACGCGAGTTTGATTATTCGGCACAGGATTACTGCGGCTTTTGCAAAACGGTACACAACCCGCAGGGAGAGCCTGTGCGCGATATCAACGGAATACTTGGATATATTGCAGAGCGCTTCGGCAGGGAAACGCTTCTTGACCGCAAGAGGACGGACGCGCTTATTGCGGATATTTTTCCAAAGGAGAACTCTGTGCGACGGCTGGTTTATGTGGCGCTGTATGACGGCTGCGCCAAAAAGCTTTCGGGCGTTAGGGGCAAGCCGTTTGAAATGCGCTGTGCCGCAGCGGCAAAGTGTGTGAAATCGCTTAGAGATGAAATAGGTCTTAAGGGCAAAAGCGCCGCCGCCGCTGTTGAGGCGATAGGCCAGGCGCTTGGCTGTGAAATCGCGTTCAGACGACCGGCGGAAACTCCGATGTCCGTCACGGAAAGCAAGAAGAATATCACGGACGCTGCCGAGCAGTACAGCCTTGGCAGGCACTTTGACCGCCTTAAGGATTATCAGCGCGCCATGTACTGGTTTGAGCAGTCGGCGCTTCAGGATTTTGGCGAGGCGCAGTATTATGTCGGTTTTTACCGCCTTGAGGGACGCGGCTGCACGCAGGACGTTGAACACGCGTGGGAATGGTTTCTGCGTGGCGCGGAAAACGGTGTTCCTGCGGCTATGTACATGACGGCGCAGTTCCTTGCGGAGGGACTTTTCTGTCAGCGTGACGAGGGCGCGGCATTCAACTGGTTTATGGAGGCTGCGCGGTCGGGCTACGAGGACGCGATAAACGTAATCGCGCTGTGCTATGAGAACGGAGTGTGCGTGGCGAAAAATCAGACCATAGCGGACAAGTGGAGAAACGGTTTTATAGCGGAGGAGCATATCCCCGAGGAAACCGAAGAACCGCAGCCGCTTTCCGATGACGGCGAGGAACTTTATCAGTCCGCAAGACGCTGCTTGTCGCAGCAGGATTACGAAGGCGCGGCGATGTTTTACAAGCGCGCTGCGGAGCTTGGTCACGCAAGGGCGCAATGCAGCTATGGAAAATGCCTGTACACCGGCAGCGGAGTGGCAAAAAGTCCCGCGGGCGCGTTTTCGTGGTTCTCCAAGGCGGCAGAGCAAAATCTGGATATCGCGCAGTATAATCTGGGAATTATGTACTCAAAGGGCGTATATGTTGAGCAGAATTTCGGCGAGGCGAAGAAATACTTCAGACTTGCGGCGGAGAACGGTCACGCAGAGGCTAAGAAAATTCTTGCAAAGCTTGGATAAGAGAAGCGGCGCCGTTTGTGCGGAAGCAGGACGGTTTCGGGCAGCTATTGATAAAATAAGAAATAATTTCAGGAGGAAAAAACAATGCTTACAGCGGCAGTAATTCTTACAAAATGCAGACAGGAGCATAAGCTTTTCGGCATACGCACCGAGCAGCGCGAGGACGGCGCATGGTACGCCACATGGGCATTCAAGGTATCCGAGGATACGGCGGCGCGCGAGGGCTTTGGCGATACCAAGATAAGCGGCAATATTTATGTAACAACGGATTATCCGTGCTGTCCGTATTGCAGCGCAAAGGGATTTTTCCAGTGTGCGGACTGCGGAAAGACAAGCTGTTGGAACGGCGAAACCGAAACCGTCTGCGAGTGGTGCGGAAATACCGCCGAAACCGCAGCGGAGGAGCAGTTTGACGAAATAACCGGAGGCGGCTTCTGATGATAAATGTCGGGGATAAAATACCGCTGGAGCTTGGGGGCGAGGCGGAAATTACGGCGGTGCTTGGCGCAGGCGGGCAGGGAACTGTATACCGCGCGATGTATCGCGGCGGCGAATATGCGCTGAAGATGTACTTCAAAAACAAGCTGAAGCAGCCCGAAATGTTCAGAGAAAATCTTTCACGCCTTACCGACAGCGCGGAAATAAGTGAAAGCTTTGTTATGCCGCTTATGCTGACCGAGGAAACCAATGACGGCTTTGGCTTTATGATGGAGCTTATTCACCCCGAATACAAGCCGTTTTCGGATATACTTAATGCAAGGGTGCGTTTTTCGGGGCTTTATGCCATTGTAAACGCGGCAATCCGCATAACCTCGGCGTTTCGTGAGCTTCACAACAACGGCAAAAGCTATCAGGATTTGAATGATGGCGGATTTTTTATCCGCCCGACAGACGGTGATGTAAGGATATGCGACTGTGACAATATCGCCCCATATGGCGAGCATCTGGGCATTGCGGGCAAGCCGGGATATATGGCGCCCGAAATCGTAAGGGGCGAGAAAGCGCCCGATAAGCTTACAGACCGCTATTCCTTGGCGGTGCTGCTGTTTAGGCTGCTGCTGCGCGGCGACCCGCTGGAGGGCAGCCGTGTGCTGAAAAGCGTGTGTCTTACCGAGGAGGCGGAGCGCCGTCACTATGGTTATGAGCCTGTATTTGTATACGACCCCAAGGACGACAGCAACCGTCCCGTGCGCGGCGTTCACAATAATATAATCAAATTCTGGGGCATTATGCCCGACTATATTCGGGAAGCTTTTGAGTTTTCGTTCACCGTGGGACTGCACCAACCCGAAAAGCGGCTTATAGAGAAGCAATGGCTTGACCTGCTGTTAAGGCTTCGCGGGGATATATGCGCGTGCAGCTGCGGCAGCCAGAGCTTTTTGCAGGCGTTTGGCAGAGATGAGGACGGCAAGCTGATATGCCACTGCGGCGCGCATTTTGCAGAGCCTCTGCGCCTTACTGACGGCAAAAACGATATACTTCTGTCGGACGGCGCAAAGCTGTTTTCGGACAGCCTTACGGTGATTGGAGAGGTTGTGCGCAACAAGCTTAATCCCTCGTTATGGGGACTTAAAAATCGCTCACACAGTACATGGAGCTGCACGCTTCCTAACGGTCAGGAAAAGGAAATCGCCGCCGACGGCGCAGCGCCCATATTTGTGGGAACAAGGCTGATAATCGGCGGAAAGGCTTATGAAGTGAAGTAATAAGTGTTCAAAGGCGAAAGCTTTAATTATGAGAGGAGAATTGCTATGTCTGTAAAAAAATGGTAGTAAATGCGTATCACACGGCTTTGGAGGAGTACATCAACAAGGTATATATCCTTGTTTTGCTGCTTGTTCCGGGTGCCTGTCAATGTGCGGGACTTGCATACACGTTTGAAAAGATAATGGGCTGGCTGCCAAGCGTAAGCTGGACGGCGTTGGTTATTTTTGATGCAACCTGCCTGCTTTATCTGATTATAGGCATCGTGCTTATAAAAACAGGCTTTAAGGACGGCTTGGTGCGGCAGGATAAATTAAAAATTGGCAAGGTTTTTCTTGTTGTTATCATGCTTATCCAGTTCAATTTTATTCTGTACATGATACCCGCAACGGATTTCTGGGGATTTGCGTTCTTCTTTGTTATTCTGACCTCATTCTTTATTGATTTTAAGATGGTAATTGCGGCTTCGATAGGAATTGGCGGTTCTCTGGTGGCGGCATTGTTTTTGTATGGTCAGATTCATTTGCCTGCCGAGGGCGATTATTTCATGGCTAATCTTCTCGACAGAATTATTTGCGTTGCGCTTTCGCTGCCTACGGTTGTATTGCTTACATATCTTATAGGCAGATTCCTTGTCAATGCGAAAAAAGATGAGTTAGAAAGCAATGTTGAGAGAACGCAAAACGTGCTTGGTTCAGTGCGTCAGCTTTCGGATAAATTGATGCAAACGAGTTCAACTTTGTCGGATATCGCTGCGAATGAAGGCGAATCAGCAGAGAATTTGAATGAAACAAGCGCCCGTTTAATGCAAAACAGTAATTTGTTGGAAAACAAGGCTAAAGACAGCATTTCCAATCTTGATGAACTTATGCAATGGGAAACTAGGGTTTCGGAAAATATTGAAAAGGTTGAAAATGTATCAGCCAGTCTTTTGGAAAAGTCTAAGGAAAATGAAACGCTGCTTGGTAATCTGCAAATTGCCAACAGCGAGGCTATGCAGGCAATGACGGTTACAAACGAAGTGGCAGACAGATTGTTTGACGCGGTAAAGGAGATAAGCATTGCACTGAAGCTAATCAATGACATTTCAACCAATACACATATTCTTTCTGTCAACGCTTCGATAGAAGCTGCGCGGGCAGGTCATGCAGGCAAGGCGTTTTCCGTGGTGGCTCAGGAGGTAGGCGCTCTTGCACAAAAGACAAAAAAATCTCTTAGTCAGATTGAACTGGTAATCAACAGGGTTCAGGAAAATGTAAGCGAGATAACAAATCATGTTCAAGACAATTCGCAAATGCTATCGAAGCAAAATGAATATTTTATAAATGTTTTTGACAGTATGCAGGAGATGGGTGAAATGTTAAAGGTATCTTCTGATGCGGTAGAACTGATGGGCAACGCCTATGCAAAACAGGAAGAGGTTATAAAGAATACCGTTCAGATAAATCAAGATATAGCCGATGGCATCAAGACCGAGAACGAACAGTTTGTTTCAATTACTGCTATGGCTAGGAGCAATACAAGCGACATAAAGAGCATGACGGAACAGATTGTTTCTATAAACAACATGGTAGAAGAAATAAATGCTATGCTTGCGGCAAGATAATGCTCTGGATACATAACAAAAACACACCTCCGTGCGGTACGGAGGTGTGTTTTGATATACCAAATAAAATTTATCAGATTCCCGCCGAATAGTTAGGTGCTTCCTTGGTGATATAGATATCGTGGGGGTGGGACTCCTTAAGACCCGCACCTGTAATGCGGACGAATTCTGCGCGCTCCTGAAGCTCGGGGATAGTGGGGCAGCCGCAGTATCCCATACCTGCGCGGATACCGCCGACAAGCTGGAATATTGTATCTGCAACAGAACCCTTATAGGGAACTCTGCCCTCAACGCCCTCGGGAACAAGCTTCTGGTTTTTGGACTGGAAGTATCTGTCCGCAGAGCCTTTCTTCATTGCTGCAAGAGAGCCCATGCCGCGGTAAACCTTGAACTGACGGCCCTGATAAATTTCAACATCGCCGGGAGCCTCCTCGCAGCCTGCAAGGATAGAGCCGAGCATTACTGTGCTTGCACCTGCGGCAAGCGCCTTAACGATATCGCCGGAATACTTGATACCGCCGTCTGCAATTACGGGAACGCCGTACTTTGCGGCAGCGCACGCACAGTCATAAACTGCTGTAATCTGCGGCACGCCGATGCCTGCAACTACACGGGTTGTACAGATAGAGCCAGGGCCAATGCCGACCTTAACTGCGTCAGCGCCTGCCTTGATAAGGTCCTCTGTTGCTGCGCCTGTTGCAACGTTACCAGCGATAATAACTGCTTCGGGGAACGCGTTCTTTATGCTGTCAAGAGCCTTGATGATGTTTGAACTGTGACCGTGTGCGGAGTCGAGAACCAGAACGTCAGCCTGCGCTTTGAGAAGCGCGCCTGCCCTGTCAAGCACATCGGGAGTGATGCCGATAGCCGCGCCGCAGAGAAGTCTGCCGCCCTTGTCGCGTGCGGTGTGAGGGTACTGCACGCTTTTTTCGATATCCTTTATGGTGATAAGTCCCTTGAGGTTGCCGTTTTCGTCAACAATGGGGAGCTTTTCTATCTTATGCTTTCTAAGGATAAACTGCGCCTGTTCAAGCGTTGTGCCAACGGGGGCGGTTACAAGGTTTTCCTTTGTCATAACCTCGCCGACCTTCTGGGAAGCGTCAGAGATAAAGCGCAGGTCGCGGTTTGTGAAGATACCGACAAGCTTAGTTCCCTCTACTATCGGAACACCGGAGATTTTGTACTTGCCCATAAGCGCGTCAGCGTCTGCAACGGTATCCTCGGGAGAGAGGAAGAATGGGTTTGTTATAACGCCGTTTTCGGAACGCTTTACCTTGTCCACCTCGTCAACCTGCATTTCGATAGACATATTCTTGTGGATAATACCGATACCGCCCTCACGCGCAATTGCGATAGCCATTTTGGACTCTGTAACGGTATCCATGGCAGAGGTCATAATCGGTGTGTTAAGCACGATATCCTTGGTAAGATTGGTTCTGATATCAATCATGTTGGGGGTTACATCGCTTTTTGCGGGGATAAGCAGAACGTCGTCAAAGGTAAGACCTTCCTTTACAAACTTTTCATTGTAATTGCAGTTTAGCATTTAATTCTCCTCACTTCCTGTGTTAAGGCATTTCTGTGACCGCTGTATACAAAAAAGCCGCAGCCGCTGCTGCGGACTGATGGCTTTGCTTGGTATATTGCGGCAGTAAAGTCCGCCTAATATTATTAAATATTATATCACTTAGCGGAGTTTTTTTCAAGACGATTTTTTACAAAACCTCGGATAAAAATAACCAAATATCGTGTTCCAAAAAACGATTATTTCGGAACTTTTCACGCTAATGCGATTTTTTGCAAAAAAATTTGCTCCGCCTATTGACTTGAAAAGATATTTATTATAGAATAATATTATATGGGTTTGTAATATCCTTTGATATAATGTATATATCCCCGTAAAATTTTTGCCGAAAAGGAAATGAAATATATGATTAAGACATCTGCTTCGCTGCTTGCCAGTAACCTTGCACAGATTGCGCTTGAAATAAGCCGCTGCAAAAAATCGGGCGTTGATTGGATACACGTTGATGTAATGGACGGCGTATTTGTTGACCAGATTACATACGGCAGTCCCCTGCTTAAGTGCGTAAGGGCTTCAACCGATATGTTCCTTGATGTACACCTGATGGTTGAGGATCCCACAAAGCAGATAAAGTTTTTTGCTGACGCAGGTGCAGACCTTATCACTATCCACGCGGAAAGCTTCTGCTCTACGGGAGAGGTACTTCAGGAAATCAGAAACCGCGGTAAAAAGGCGGCGCTTGCAGTAAAGCCGCAGACCCCGATAGAGTCGGTATATCCGTATCTTCACCTTTGCGACATGGTGCTTGTAATGACTGTTGAGCCGGGCTACGGCGGACAGGCGTTTATCCCCGAAACCGTTGAAAAGATATCCGAGCTGCGCACCATGGCAGACCATCTCGGATATAAGCAGCTTGATATTCAGGTTGACGGCGGTATCAGCGAGGCAACTGCTGCCGCTGTTAAAAAGGCGGGCGCAAATATCCTTGTTGCGGGAACTTCGCTGTTCAAGTCCGAAAATATGAAGCAGACCTGCGATGAGCTGAAAAAGCCCGTCTGAGCTATCCCAGAATTTCTGCCAGAGCGGAAGCGCTGCCAGAGGATATTTCGGTAAGGTATTCGCGCGTCTGCGCTTCAAAAAGCGCGGATATTTCGCAGTAATCTCCAAACTCTGTGCATATGCGTTCTGTTTCTCCAGTTGGGTCGGTGAAGATTATGCGATATCTGTCTGGGCGGCTGCCGCAGAAAACGCTGCACTTTTCGCCAATCTGCGAAAGCGCGGCGCACATCGGGCGCAGCGCGTTTATCCCTTCAATTTCACAGGCATAGTATCTTGGCTGCTGTGCGCGTTTTTCGTTTTCAAGCGAGGATAAAAACAGCACACAGCTTCCATCAGAGCGCGCAAACGCTTCCACAAGCAGTCTGCCGCAGGGCAGCGATATTCCCTGCTCCGTTCTCAGCTTATCTATAAGCGCGCAGATATACTGCCGCATTTCGCACGGCGTGCCGCTGCATGGCACGGCTTTAGCCTCGTGTTTATCCAGTGTGATTTTGTATGTGGCGTCTGTAAGAAGCTCTGCTTTCATATCGCACCTCTTTCTGCGGTTTTGCCGCAATTAAAAGCGAAAGGATTTTAGATAATGAAGTCTATTATTGCACGCGACCCGTGCAAGATTTATCTTGAAAGATTTGTATTCATGGCTGCGCTGCTTATCCCGGCGTGCTTTCTCAATGGATTGCGCGCGCTGGCTGTCAGCGTTGTCAGTATAGCTGTAAGCGTTCTTGCGGATTGGGTATGCTGCCGCATACGCAAAATACCATATGACCGCAAGGATTACAGCGTTATTTTTTGGGCGCTTGCCGCCTCGCTTGTTATGCCTGTAAGTGTTCCGTATGCGCTGTCGGCGCTGTCCGCTGTTATATGCGTTGTTATAGGCAAGCATATTTTCGGCGGTAAGGAGAACATTGTGTTCTGTCCCTGCGCGATAGCTGCGGCGTTTTTAATTATATGCTATCCCTCTGAAATGTTATACTTCCCCAAGGTTGGCGAAATATTGCCCGTTTTTGGCGATTACAGCGGCACGCTTGTACGCGACCTTGACAATGCCATGAAGCTAGGTAATGTTCCATCATACTCCATGCTTGATATACTCATGGGCAGAGCGCCTGGCGCAATTGGCGCTGTCAGCGTGCTTGTAATAGCCGTATGCGGTATCTGCATGATAATACGGCACAGCACAAGCATATGCGTTATGTTGTCCTGCTTTGCAACTGTTTCGGTGCTTGCCTTTGTATATCCCAGAATTGATGTAACGCCCGCTGAGTCTGTTTTTTATGAGCTTACAAGCGGCTATCTGCTTTTTGGACTGGTTTTTCTTGCGGGAGAGCCTTATATCCTGCCAAAGCGCAGGGCGGCGCGTGTGATGTATGGCATTGTGCTTGGATATACTACCATGATGTTCAGGTATTTCGGGCAGACCGAGGGCTGCTTCTTGTTTGCGCTGCTCATCACAAACGCGCTTTCGGCTGCTTTTGATACAATTGTGGAAAATCTGCTGTACTGGAAAAAGTCCTACATCAGCTCCTACGAAAAGGGAAAGAACGCGGCGATGCGCGGCGACATAAAGCTTACAGATACGCAGGAGATACAGCTTCCAGAGAAATATCGCTATAACACTCCTCCAATCAACGGCAAGGTAAAAAAGCACAAAAGAACTAAACGTCCGAAAGGAGGCGGTGGCGATGAGCAATAAAAAAACCTATCCCATCTGCTTTGACGGACTTTTTCGCCAAAATATAGTGCTTACAAGCGGTCTGGTGACAGCGCCCATTATCGTTGCCGCAACTACGGCAGAGCGTGCCGCTGTGCTAAGCCTTACATTTTTTATGATATCCTACTGCACCATAATGATTGGCAGACTTATTCCACGCAGACTGGTATATACCGTACGCATTATAATATATGCTTTTATTGCAGCGGCGGTGTTTATTCCCACCGCAGTGGCGGCAAATGCGCTGTTTCCCTCAACTGCGCCGTCGGTTATGCTGTACATTGAGCTTATTGTTGTAAACTCGCTTGTGCTGGCAAAGACGGAAAGCCGCTTTTACCTTATCCCGTTTACCTCAATGGCGATAGACTCGCTGGTATATATCGCGGGCTACGCGCTTGTGGCATTTGTTGTTGGTATTCTGCGTGAACTGCTGGCATACGGTACGCTTTTCGGGCTGCATATATGCGATACTTTGATGCCTGCGGCAAAATCGCCGTTTTTCGGCTTTTTGCTTGTTGGTATTTTTGCGGCGCTCTGCCGCGCTTATTACAACAGACGCCGCAGCCGCGCGCCTGAGGCTGCGGAGCTTATCGTAAAGGGGGCGGATAACTGATGGCTGTACTCACCGCGATTATTTCCTCCGCCATGGTTTCCACCTTTGTGCAGAACGCTATTTTTGAGCGCGCATTCGGCGCAAACGTTACAATATACGCTTCGCGCAAGGAGTCGCATATTATCGGCTTCACACTCGGCATAACGCTGATGACCACCATCGCAAGCGCAGTAACTTATTTTCTGGACTCGCTGCTGCTTCCGCTTCGGTTTGGCTGGCTGTTTATGCCGCTTGTGTATATTGCGGTGATAAGCGTGCTGTATATCGCTTCGCTGCTTCTGATATGGAGGCTGTTTCCCAGACTTTTTTCGCGGATAAAGAAATATGCGCATCTCGCGATATTCAATTGCACGGTTATCGGCGCGCTGTTTCTTAATTCCAACTATGGCAGTGATATCTGGTCGTATATCGGCTATGGTATAGGCACGGGCGTGGGATTTTTCCTTGCGTGTCTGCTGCTTAATATAGCGCGGGAGAAGCTGGATTCCGATAAGATACCAAAAGCGTTCCGCGGTTATCCCATAATGATGGTTTATATTGGAGTTATTTCGCTGGCGTTTTATGCGCTGGTTGGATATACCGTAGATTTTTAATCATAATATAGCAGTACTATGTAAATGCATACAGAAGTTTTGCCGAAAGGGGAGCGCATGAGCAAGAAGGGCATAAAGATAAAACATCGCAAGTATAATCTTTATCATAAAAAGAAAAGCAAGGGCAGGCGGGCGTTGACCGTTGTAATAATGACGGCGGCAGTGGTCGTGCTGTGCGTTGTCGGGTATGGTCTTGGCAAGCCGCTTATGGAGTATTTTAATGGCGACAAGACGGCGCAGTCCGATGTATCCTCTGATATATCGGGGTCTGAACAATCGTCGCAGCCGCAGACGGACAGCGGTTCAAGCGAGGCTTCTGACAGCAGTCAGGAACCCTCCGAGCCTGATATCGTTGAACCTGTCGTTTATGAAAAGGGCGTGTACAGCGCAAGCGTTTCAGCCATGAAAAATGCGCAGTCGCTTAGCGCGGCGCTTTCGGCGGCAAAGGCGCAGGGCTATGAAAAGGTGCTGCTTACGCTTAAAACTGACAGCGGCGAGTTTATGTACAAAACGGAGAACGCGCGTCTGATATACGCTGCGGACAATATTGCCGGCACGCTTACGGCAAAGGAGCTTGTCAGCATAGTAAAGGCGCAAGGAATGACCCCGTATGCTGCTGTAAGCACGCTTAAAGACCCGCTTACCGGCAACTATGCCGTTGATATCAGATATAACACTGCTGATGGCTACGGCTGGCTTGACGCAGCTGCCAATAATGGCGGCAAATCGTGGCTTTCCCCGTTTGAGCAGGAAACCTTAGCCTTTCTTGCCGATATCACGGCGGAGCTTGCCGCGGCAGGCTTTGAAAAAATAGTGCTGCGTGATGTTATGTATCCCGAGTTCAAGGACGCGGATTATAATGTATATCTCAGCAATCTGCCGCAGCTTACAGACCGCAGCGCGAGAATATCCGCGCTTTGGAGTGTGATTTCCGCGTGCAGCGCGGCGGCAAAGAGCGGCGGGGCTTCGGTTATCCTTCAGATGGATTCGGACGACCTGCTGGCTTCAGAGCTGCTTGGAACTACCGCAGAGGCGGCGGGCGACAAGGCTACGCTTTCCTCGGTTGAAGTGCTGGTGAACTATACCATTCAGAGCGGCGCGGCGTATATGGCGGCACAATCCTTTTGCAGCAGGCTTGGCAGCGTTTACGGAACGCTTGATTACAGCGTTTATATTGCCGATATATCCAACGCAGAGGAACTTGAAAGGGCATTCAACGAGGCGGGTATCACGGTGTTTTCTGAATAATTGATGAAAAATTCTTATCGGTACTTGATTTATTCCGATAAAAATAGTATAATTTATAGGAGTACATTGCAAAATATAAATACAAAACATGGAGGACAACTATGAACATTTCTGAACTTATGACAATGGCGTCATCTGGCGTCACAGCCGAGGGCGGCATGGCAAGTATGCTTTCCCTTATTATTCCGCTTGGACTTATGGTGCTGTTTTTCTACTTTTTCCTTATCCGCCCCGAAAAGAAGCGCAACAAGGAAATGCAGAATATGCTTAACAACATACAGGTTGCGGACGAGGTTATCACAAACGGCGGTATAATCGGTCGTGTGCTTTCCGTTAAGGAGGACACTATTCTTATGGAAACTGGCAGCGACAGGACAAAAATCCGCGTGCTTAAAAGCTGCATTGCCAAGAACAACACTGTACATGAGGCTCCTGCCGAGGTTGCCGCGGAGCCAAAGGCAAAGAAAAAGAAAAAGGGTGACAAGCCTACCGAAATCAAGTAACACATGAATGCTTGCAAGGCACTTATCGTAAGCTGCCATTAAGCTTGAACTGATTTATGATTGATACCAAAATCGCCCGGACAAAAATGTTCGGGCGGTTCTTTTGGAGATGGTAATTTTTTAATACTTTTCTGATATTCTTTGTTTGATAGAATATCAAGATAAACCTGTTACTGTTTGTCGGGAAGAAACTAAAAATTGACCGCCCGCCTGTCGCAATCTGTGAAAAGCTAGCAGCCTGGTTTGCTGGCAAATTTGCACAAAAATCCATGTTAAAATCCTTATAAGCTGTTGAAATTGCAAAAATCTACTAGACAATATCGCTGTATGGTGATATAATACTTATTAAGCGGCGCGGCAGCGGGCGGGTATCGCAGTCGCAGCCTTATTTGTGTTTGAAAAGGGGAATTATCATGGAACTGAAAAAGCTTATTTCCGATGGCGATAAGGTTCAGGTGTACGAGTATGAGGGTAATGCCATAAAGGTATTCAAGGACCCGGACGAGCCTAAAAGCGTGGTTTTGTATGAGGCGCTTGCGCATACCCGCGTTGAGGAAGCGGGCTATCCCCGTATTCCCCCGCTGGAGGGCATATACAAGGTCAATGGCAAATGGGCAATGGCGTATAAATTCATCAAGGGCAGCACTCTTGCACAGCTTATGCGCGAGAACCCTGACAAGGCGGACGAGTATCTTTCGCTTATGGCGGATTTGCAGATAGAGGTAAATTGCTGCCGCAGCGCAAAGCTTAGCAAGCTTAAGGATTACCTTAAGCGTTCCATAGACAGTTTGGATATTATTGACGATGTAAAGAAATACGAGCTGCTTAACCGTCTTGAAGCCATGCCAAAGCATGTCAAGCTTTGCCACGGCGATTTTACCCCCGATAATATCATAATCAGCAGCGAGGGCGCGTATGTTGTGGATTGGCTTAAGGCAAAGCAGGGCAACGCTTCCGCCGACGTGGCAAAGACCTATCTCAGGTTCTGCCTTAATCACAGCACGGAGTATGCAGAAAAATATCTTAAGCTGTATTGCAAAAAAACCGGCACAGCCGTAAAGTATGTTTATGATTGGCTGCCCGTTATCGCCGCAGCGCAGCTTAAATTCAGACGCCCAGAGGAGCGCGAACTGCTGCTTACATGGATAGATATTGCGGATTATAACCGTTAAGCGCTGATTTTACAAAGAACAATCCCGCCGAGATCTACACATCTCGGCGGGATTTTATTGCTTTAAAGTTCATATTTGGGATAATTTCCGCCGTAAATTCCCGTAATCATAACGGAAAGGAAGCGGAAATCCGTGCTTAAGTCGATTTCCTCCGCAGTGCCCTCGCCCTGAATACGGATAACGGGGCGCAGCACGGTCTGATTTGTCTGAATTACAACGCCGTGCCTGCCGTTGGAAAGGCTTACCATAGTGCCGACAGGATATGGATTAAACGCACGCATAAATGCAGATGTAACATCAAAATCAAAGTGCGTTCCGCACGAGCCGAGAATATATTCCTCTGCTTCTGCAACCGACCACGGTTTTCTGTACGGACGGTTTGATGTAAGCGCGTCAAACACATCGCAGACGGCAAGTATTCTTGCGATAAGCGGAATATCGCGTCCCTTAAGCCCCGTAGGATAACCGCTGCCGTCATATTTTTCATGGTGGAACAGCACGCCCGACATAACGTTTGCATTAAATGCGTTTCCGCTGTTTTTAAGGACATTGTAGCCCATGAACGGGTGACGCTTGATTTCTGCAAATTCCGCGTCTGTAAGCTTGCTTGGCTTGATTATTATATCGTGGTCTATCCCAGATTTTCCTATATCGTGCAACAGCGCCGATATAATAACGTCCTTTGTATCGTTTTTGGAAAGGTCAAGCTGATATGCAACGCTTGTCGCAAGCATTGCAACGCGCAGGCAGTGCTTATAGGTGTAGTCATCATAGTTTTGCAGCGCTATCATCTGATTGCCGAGATAGGTAGAGTCATTGCCGATATCAACAAGGATATCATCAGCAATGCTGTTTACCTTTTTAACAGCCTGCGCTGAAAGCTCCTTGACGGCGGTATCCGTTTCAAAGATGGAATTAAGCTCATACAGTGCCTTGCCGATATGCTGGTTTTTAATTTCCTCAGAAATATTTGTGCGCGGTTCTTCTGCGGCTTGCGGCGTCACCTGCACTTGCTCCTGCGTCTGCGGCGGTTCATCTGCGGAGGCACCCTGCTCCTCGTTATGGACAAACGAGTCTGATATCATTGCGTGATGGTCGCCGATGATATTTACGGACTTTATGCCCTTTCTGCGCAGCATACCTATCATTTCTGCGGTAAGGAAAGTTCCCCTTGTCAGCAGAGTGCGGTAATCCGTTGCAGAGGTAGTGGTAACGTCCTTTGCCAGCACCATGCCCTCTATCAGGTTGTCAACAGGTACAATAATCATATTATCACTCCAACATTATCCAGTCTATACGGTATCATTCTATTACCAAAGAGGATTGCTGTATACCCCGCTTTTTACATTGTCAATCAGGGTAAGCTTTGCCTGTTCCACATCTTCGCCATAGGTTATGCCGAACCATGTGCTGTCTGTTGTAAGATTGCGCATTCTGAAGCCGTTTTTGTGTATTTCCGCGTCAACCGCGTCAGCGATGGTGAGTTCTGCTTTGGGGTCGTCTGCGGCAAGCGCGCCCAGAAATTCGCAGAAGCGCTGTTCCAGCCGCGGCATAAAATCCGCGCCAAAGCCCCACATACTCATGGAAACCGTGTCATATTCGTCAAGCGTGCGGTTTTCGCCATTGTATTGCCCTGTAATTACGCCGTCTGCGCCGCGTTTGATACCGCGTGTTTCTTGCACGCTTTGCAGCAGCCCGTTGTCATCAGTCATGCAAACGCCCCTGTTTACCGTGCCGAAATCCGACAGTGTGTTTTTCAGCATAAAGCCTACCGAACAGCCGTCCGCATTGAAGTCTGCCAGAAATCCTCCAAGCCGCATAAATGCGTCACGTCCATAGAAATCGTCTGCGTTTATCACGGCGAACGGACCGTCAAGCACGTCCTTACAGCACCACAGTGCGTGAGTCGTACCCCACGGCTTTTCGCGCGATGGAAAATCCCCGCAGCGGCAAGGCAGCTTATCCGCGCTTTGTATAACATAATCTACCTTGATATGCTGCGCGGTTCTTTCGCCTATTGTACTTCTGAAAAGCTGCTCGATATCCTTGCGGATAATAAACACCACGCGGTTAAAGCCCGCTTTTATCGCGTCATATACGGAATAATCAATCAGCAGTTCGCCTGATGGTCCAAGCGGTTCAAGCTGCTTTATCCTGCTGCCGAAGCGTGTTCCCATACCTGCGGCAAGCACAACCAGTGTAAGGTCAGCCATATTTATGACCATTCCTTTCCGCTGCGCTCCAAGGCACCAAAGGCAAATGAA
>CAZLBL010000026.1:0-26132 GCA_964557825.1 uncultured Ruminococcus sp. | reverse complement strand
TGCTTTTGTGCGCCCTTTTTTGGTATGGTGCTCATATTACAGTGTTTCAACCTTAATCTCCTTATGCTTCAATCGCCGCGCGCTCTGCCGCAAGCGCGGTTTTGTACTGATTTATGTATTCCGCAAAGCCTGCGGAGTCTGCCGCGTCAGGTTTCATGCACTCGCCCTCCATGCCCGCAAAGACATGGCGGTCAAGATACTGCGCAAGCGTTTCCGATTTATCCGCGCACACAAGATATCCCGCAAGCAGGGCAATTCCCCATGCGCCGCCCTCGCCCGCAGATTTCATCAGCGTTACGGGAGCGCCAAGCGCCGCCGCAAGGAACCGCTGCCCCGTAACAGGCGATTTAAACAACCCGCCGTGCGCGTATATTCTGTCAAGGACCACCTTTTCCTCTCCCGTAAGAATATCCATGCCGATTTTAAGCGTAGCCATGCTTGAATAAATAAGGCTGCGCATAAGGTTTGCGGCTGAAAACTCGGATTCCGCACTGCGCAGCAGCAGCGGTCTGCCCTCGGAAAAGCCCGTAACGTGCTCGCCCGAATGATAACCGCAGCTTATAACTCCGCCGCAGTCGGGCGCGCCTTTAAGCGCTTCGGCAAAAAGCCTGCTGTACAACTCGGATTTATCCGCGCTGTGACCGAATACCGAAAGAAGCTGACCTGCAAGCGAAACCCACGCGTTTATTTCGGTGGTGCAGTTGTTGCAGTGAACCATAGCCACAGGGTCGCCATCGGGAGTGGTGACAATATCAATCTGGCGGTGAGCCTTGGACAGACCGCGCTCCAGCACCGCCATGGCAAATATGGAGGTTCCCGCCGAAACGTTGCCTGTGCGCGGCGAAATGCTGTTTGTCGCCACCATGCCCGTGCCTGCGTCGCCCTCCGGCGGACAGAACGGCACGCCCGCGCCAAAATCCCCTGCGGGGTCAAGCAGCAGCGCGCCCTCTTTGGTAAGCGTTCCCGCACACTGCGATGGCTTGATTATTGCGGGAAGTATATCTTCAAGCCGCTGCGTAAACGCCGTGCCGCTTGTAAGCTGTGCAAATTTATCCAGCATGGGTCTGCTGTACGCGCCGTTTTCTATCGGGAACATACCCGAAGCGTCACCCGTGCCTATATTTTTTTCGCCCGTAAGCAGCCAGTGGACATATCCCGCAAGCGTTGTCATAAAGCGCACCGAGGGGATATGCGGCTCGTTGTTCAGGATAGCCTGATAAAGATGCGCAACGCTCCAGCGCTGCGGAATATTGAAGCCGAAAGCCTCTGTAAGCCTGTCCGAAGCTTCTTCTGTAATAGTATTCCGCCATGTGCGAAACGGCACAAGCAGTTCCCCACGCTCATCAAAGGCAAGATAACCGTGCATCATTGCCGAAACGCCCATAGAAGCCGCCGAGCGAAGCTGCACGCCGTATTTGTCATAAACGTCCTGCTTTAACGCCGCAAAGCAGCCCTGAAGTCCCTTTTTCACCTCGTCAAGAGAGTAAGTCCATATGCCGTTCGCAAGGCTGTTTTCCCACCCATAATCGCCCGAAGCTGCGGGCGCGGTATCCTCGCCGATAAGCACCGCCTTAATCCTTGTAGAGCCAAATTCTATGCCTATCGAGGCTCTGCCCTGCGCTATCTGTTCCTTTATATCCAAATCATTCCACCCTTTCAGCTGTCATGCAACTTTGATATGTCAATTATAGCATTAAAAAATCAATTTGTAAATAAGCAAGTCTGATTATGTCTTTTTTGTGCTGATTTACGGCACGGCAGCACATTTTGTCACACTGCACAAAATTTTGCCTAAAACTTTTACACGCTTTGTGCTTGTGCGTTTTGTCTATTTTGTATATTTCTTATTGAAATTTGTTGGGATATGTGATATAATATTGACAATAAATGCAGACAATTTTACAGTTTGCAAATTTGTGGTGCGCCACGCAAATTATGGAGGCTTATCATGAAAATAGCGCAAAAAATAAGCATCATTGCTGCTTCCTGTGCCATTGTATCCTCGATGGCGGTTGGATTTCTTTCCATCGTTAATTCCAGCGTATTGATGCGGCAGAACCTGAGAAACATATTGCAGGAGGAGGGCGCAAACACCGCCACTGAAATCAACTCCTATCTGAATATAGTCGAGCATTCGGTTGACACTCTCAGCGAGATTACAATGGATCAGCTTGATTTTAACAGCTTCAAGTCCGATAAACAGTACGTCAACGGACTTTCCGCAAAGCTTGAGCAGTCGCTGTTCAGCATGGCGGGAAATACGGACGGCGTTATCTGCGCATACATAAGATACAACCCCGATTACTCCGAGCCTACATCGGGTCTGTTCCTTACCAGAAACAACACAAACGAAGCGTTCCAGAGCGTTACGCCCACAGACTTCAGCATATACGACAAGGACGATATCTCCCACGTTGGCTGGTACTACACTCCCGTAAACAACGGCAAGCCCACATGGATGTCGCCCTACCACAACGATAACGTCGGCATCTACATGATATCCTATGTTGTTCCGCTGTTTAAGGACGGCGTAAACGTAGGTATTGTCGGCATGGATATAGACTTTACCATGGTGCAGGATATATCCGAGTCCTGCGACACCTATGAAACCTATATGCCCATACTGATTGACGGCGGCAAAAACGTAATGTACAACCGCGACGCGGAATTTAACACCCCGCTTTCCGATTTAAGCAGCGGTCTTGCCGAGGGCATTGACAGCAACAGCGGCGAGATAATCTACGCTTCCATCGGTTCAACACCGTACCTTGCTTCCATAAGCAGCCTTGGCAACGGAATGACCCTTATAGCCACCGCAGAGCAGAACGAGCTGTATGAGCAGTCCACAAGGCTTTTCATAATGATTATGGCTTCCGTGGGTGTGGTTGCGGTTGTCGCCACCGCAATATCCTTCCTGCTTGTACGCAAGATGACAAAGCCTATCGGCGTGCTTAACAACGCCGCCGCAAAAATCGCAGACGGCGCGCTTGATGTTACTATCGACTGCAAATCAAGAGATGATATCGGTCAGCTTGCCGACAGCTTCCGCAAGACCACCGATACGCTGCACGATTACATAGGTTATATTGATGAGCTTTCTGCGGTGCTTAACGAAATAGCAAGCGGCAATCTCGACATTAACCTTAAGCTTGAGTACAAGGGCAAGTTTGCAGAGCTTAAAACCGCCATCGACAACATCACAAGCTCCCTTAACAGCACACTGTCGGAAATCAACACCGCCGCAGACCAGGTGTCTGAGGGTGCAGACCAGGTTGCAAGCGGCGCACAGGCGCTTGCCGCAGGCTCAACAAGACAGGCAGGCTCGATAGAGCAGCTTGTTTCCACCATCAGCGATATTTCCGAGCAGGTTAAGAAAAATGCAGCCGAGGCAGAGCAGGCAAGCAGCCAGATGGGCACCATAGGCGAGGAGGCTAATTTCAGCAACCAGCGTATGGAGCATATGCTGAGCGCAATGCAGGATATCAGCAAAAACACCGAGGAAATCGGCGCAATAATCAAGACTATTGAAGATATCGCGTTCCAGACCAATATTCTTGCGCTAAACGCAGCTATTGAGGCCGCAAGAGCAGGCGAGGCAGGAAAGGGCTTTGCCGTTGTTGCAGACGAGGTGCGCAACCTTGCTTCCAAGTCCGCAGAGGCTTCGCAGAACACGTCCGACCTTATCATCAGAACCACCGAGGCGGTAAACAACGGCTCCGAAATTGCAAACCAGACTGCAGAGAGCCTGCGCACCGTTGTAAGCAACATAAGCGATATAGTTCAGAATGTTGACGATATCTCCAGAAACTCTCAAAACCAGGCAGAGGCTATCAATCAGGTCAATGCAGGCGTTGAGGAGCTTGCAACCGTAACGCAGAACAACTCCGCAGCCTCCGAGCAGAGCGCAGCCGCAGCCGAGGAGCTTGCAAGCCAAGCAGCCACAATGAAGCAGCTTACAGGCAGGTTTACTTTAAGATAAACAAGATATGCGGTAAATAAAAACTCTTGTTGAATAAAATTAAACGGCGCTGTCGCAAAAGGCAGCGCCGTTAGTTTATTGTATGGTCTTAAACGCGGCTTCCGCTATTGCAATGGCAAGCATTATCAGCAGATATAGCGCAAATTGCAGATTATAGCCTCGCGAAGCGCGCCCCCTTGCAACAACAGAACAGCTGTCCCCCGAAATCAGCCGCAGCAGCAGCTTTGAAAGCTCCCCCGAGGTTATCGCTCCCACAACGCTTAGCACCGTATATACCAGTTCTGGCGCTATCACCCATGGCGAGCCGCCCGCGCTTATTGTTCCTGCCGCGCCAAGTCCCGCTCCAAGTCCATAAACAAGCGGTATCAGCCATACAACCGCGCTTCCCGCCGCAAAATAGCCAAGCAGATATTCCGATAGCAGAAAAAGTCCCGCCTGACCCATTCGTCTGAAAAGCACGGCGGCAAAGCCGCCCTGCGCACCGCCCGCCACTCCCGAAAGAATATCCGCGCCCTCGGCGGGAAAGCACAGCGCCGTAATTATTCCCGCAGCGACACCTGCCACCGCAGCCGCAGCGCAGATAAGTGACCGCAGGTCGCTTGTGCGGCGCAAATTAGCGGCGCGCTGATAAACCACAGGTCTTTCGGGCAAAGCGGCAGGCAAAGGCTCGTCCAGATTTTGCGGCTCCTGTGTTTCCAGTTTTTCTTGCGGCTGTTCAGCGTCGCTTCCCTCAGTGTAATCCATTATGTATAGTCTGCCCGAAACAAGTTCCTCTGCCTGCTGCGGGGTCAAAAGCTCCTGCATGATATCTCACCTCGGTACAATATATGCGCTTGTCCGGAATAAAATGCGGGACGCGGTTTGGTTTTTCAGCAGCCGCAGCAACAGCGGGTTGCTTGATTATTGTGACAATGTGTGCTATAATTCAATTGAGGTGAAGCTTATGGAAACAAAGGATATAATTCTTGAACTGCGCACAAAGAACGGCTTATCCCAAGAGGAGCTTGCGGAAAAAATATTTGTTACCCGCCAGGCTGTATCACGCTGGGAAAACGGCGAAACAATCCCAAACACAGAAACGCTGAAATTGCTGTCGGGGCTGTTTGACGTATCTATAAATACGCTTCTCGGCTCTCCGCGGAAGCTGATTTGTCAATGCTGCGGAATGCCGCTTGAGGACGCAATTACAAGCAAGGAAATAAACGGCGAATTTAACGAGGAATACTGCAAATGGTGCTATGCCAACGGCAAATATACCTATGACGATATGCAAACCCTGATTGATTTCTGCGCCGAAAATATGTCGAATGAGAATTTCTCCCCGCAGCAGGTGCGGGAATACATGAAAAATCTTCTGCCCACTCTTAAGCGCTGGAGCGGCAAGCACTGAAGCTGCGCCGTTAAGGTTCGCAATATGCTGAATAAGGTTATTGACAATTCCGCAAAATCGTGGTATACTGTGTATATCAGCTACACATAATGTCAAAGGCTATGATAAGAAACAGTAAGCATTTGCATAAGCTTCAGAGAGGCGGCGTTTGGTGAAAGCCGCTGCTTGCGCTTTGCCGAACCCATCTTTAAGCCTCGCCCCCAACGGGTAAATTCCCAAGTAAGCGGCGGCGGTATCCCACCGTTATCGGGAGAGAGTGCGGAGTCTTGCTCCGAACGCAGGTGGTACCACGGACTATATCAGAAGTTCGCCCTGAGCAGAAATGCTTAGGGCTTTATTTATTTTTGAAAGGAAGAAAAACATGAAACTTGAAAAGCTTGTAGGCGACCGCTTCAAGGAGCGCCCATCCGACTGCAATATCGACAGCCACGCGCTGATGGTAAGGGGCGGCTATATGAAGTATATGGCAAACGGCATATTCTCCAGCTATATGCCCCTTAAAAGAATAACCCGCAAGATTGAAAACATCATTCGCGAGGAAATGGACGCAATAGATGGTCAGGAGGTAATGTTCCCCGTTGTTATGCCCGCGACAATCTGGCAGGAATCTGGTCGCTACGACAGTATCGGCAGCGAGCTGCTGCGCTTTACCGACCGCAACAGGGCGCAGATGGTGCTTGGTATGACCCATGAGGAAGCTGCGGTTCACCTTGTAAGAGAGTATGCAAACAGCTATACCAAATACCCCTTCATGATTTATCAGATACAGACTAAATTCCGCGATGAGGCAAGACCGCGCGGCGGTCTTATCAGAGTACGCGAGTTTACAATGAAGGACGCGTATTCCTTCCATACCTCGCAGGAGGATTTGGAGGAGTATTACTACCGCTGCCATAAGGCTTATGAGCGTATTTATGCAAGAGTCGGCGTTCCCGAGGTTATATCGGTCGCTTCCGACAGCGGCATGATGGGCGGCAGCATTTCGCACGAGTTTATGCTGCTTACGCCTGTTGGCGAGGACAGCATTGCAATATGCAAGGAGTGCGGCTACCGCGCAAATATGGAGGCTGCCGAGTGCATTGTTGAAAACACACGCGACGAGATTTCCGAGGAGCTTAAGGAGGTTTATACTCCCGATATCCATACAATAGAGGAAGTATGCGAATTTCTTAAAACCTCTCCCGAAAAAAGCTGCAAGGCGGTGGTTTATCAGAGAAACTCCGATGACCATTTCATTGTAATCTTCATAAGGGGCGACCTTGATATCAACGAAACAAAGCTTACAAATCACTTGGGCTATGACGTTCACCCCGCCGTAATCACAGAAGAATGCGGACTTAACGCGGGCTTTATAGGTCCTGTCAGACTTAGCGTAAACGGCGGCTGCACAGTGCTTTACGATAAGTCGCTTGTAAACACAAACAACCTGTGCTGCGGCGCAAACAAGGCAGAGCATCACATGACAGGTCTTGATATTCCGCGCGATATCGGAGAGGTTGAGTATATCGACCTTGCCAAAATCACCGAGGGCGGTATCTGCCCCGAGTGCGGCAAGCACACCATTGGCATTTCCCGCGGTATAGAGGTAGGGAACATATTCCAGCTTGGCACAAAATACTCAAAATCCATGGGCATGACATATCTCGACAAGGACGGAAATACACAAGTTCCGATAATGGGCTGCTACGGCATAGGCGTGGGACGTCTTGCCGCTTCGGTATGCGAGGCTCACCATGACGATTACGGCCCCATCTGGCCTATGGCTATCGCGCCGTGGCAGGTTCACCTGTGCGCCGTAAGAGCAGATGACGCCGAGGTAAGAGCAAAGGCAGACGCGCTGTACAACGAACTTCAGTCGCGCGGCGTTGAGGTTATCTATGACGACAGAGCCAATGTCAGCGCAGGCGTAATGTTCTCGGACGCAGACCTGCTTGGCTGCCCGATAAGGCTTGTGGTAAGTCCCAGAAACCTCAAGGACGGCGTGGTTGAGTTTTCCGCAAGGGATAAGAGCTTCAGCGAGAAGCTTGCCCCCGAAGCCGCAGCAGACCGCGTTCAGACGCTTATACAGCAGATGCTGAAAATTGAGGAATAACAACTGAAACGCTTCATAACAATAACCGCCCTGTGAATTTACTTGCAGGGCGGCATTTTTCTGTGAATATGCAAGGAAAAAACGGTTATAATATTGTCATTCAAAGCAAAAACCGAAAGGAGCATATCATGGATATCAAAGGAACAAGAACAGAAGCCAACCTTATGTCAGCATTTGCGGGAGAAACGCAGGCGCGCAGCAAATATGACTACTTCGCACGCACAGCCGAGGGCGAGGGATTTCAGCAGATTGCCGAAATCTTCCGCGAAACCGCTATCAACGAAATGTCCCACGCTTTCATGTGGTTTGAGCTGCTGGGCGGACTTTCCAACACTCCAGCAAATCTTAAAAACGCCGCTTCCGGCGAGCATTTTGAGTGGTCCGATATGTATAAGCGCTTCGCAGAAGAAGCCGATGAGGAGGGCTTTGCGGATATCGCAAGAAAATTCCGCATGGTTGCCGATATTGAGGAAACGCACGAAAAGCGCTTTTTGCAGCTGTTAAGCAACACCGAGCTTCAGCGTGTATTTGAAAAGGCGGGCGAGGAAATGTGGATATGCCGCAACTGCGGTCATATCGTGATAGGCAAAAAAGCCCCCGAAAAATGCCCTGTCTGCGGCTATCCCAAGGCTTATTTTGAGATAAAGGCAGAGAATTACTAACAACCCGTCTTCAACTGCTGCTGAGTACGCCTTTTCGGCAGAGCGCGTTCAGCCTGTTGAAAAGTCTATTTTGTCCGTGCGGCGGGCATTTGAAATCTGTTTTTTTGCCTCGGCTTTGCCGTGGCAAAATATTTCTATTTGTTAATTCTGTGCGTGCAGGGCAGATGTTTTGTCGGAAAAGCCCAAACGGTTTTTTTTTAACGGTCTGAGGCATCGCGGGGCGATGCCTTCAGTCTGTTGCAATGTCGGTTTTGCTATCCATACCCCAATCGCAGCAAAGAATTTTTTGTAAAATAAGGAGAATTTTATATAAAAAATATACATTTCAGGAAGAATTTCGACATTTCAGGAATCACCCATTGACTTTTTACACAATATCGGCTAACATTAGCTTAGGGAACGGCTTTATGCGTCAGACCTCTGAGCGGCAGGTTGGCCGATTTTTTAATTGAAAAAGGTTAATAATTTCTAATATTGCCATGTGCCATCTGTAAGCAAATACAAGAAAAGTGGGGGATAGCATGATTTCAGCAGCATTGGCGATAATCGAAAACGAATCTCAATGCAATGAATTATTGACGATATATGAGCAAAATATAATGACGGGGCAAGCCCCTTATTGAAAAGATGGTAAACGCTATGACATTGCAGACGCTGAAACTGCGTATATGTGTTCGCTTTCCATTAAAGGCAATCTTGCGGCTTGGAACTATGATTGCGCGAATGGCGTTTTTCCAATAGTTTATGACTTGGAAAAGGATACGGCTATAGTGCTTGACGCGGAAAGATCGGTATATTGGAGCTTTGTTTCGGATAATACTGTATATTTTGTAGAGTATCCGAATGATTCCCAGGGAATAAGAATTATTACATACAGCACAAATTAAGTATAACTTAGGCAAGATGTCCCCCGCCTCTTAGGCGGCGGGTTTCATTTACCATTCAGTAGGGGATACAATCCCCTACTGAATGGCAGGTTGGCAAAGCCAACCCTTGCCACGTTAAATGACGGGGCAAGCCCCTTATTGAATTCAGGCGGGCGGTCAAATGAAATGCTCCCCTTTTGTTAGACGATGGTATAATAAAAATATACCGAAATTGAAACTAACGAAAGGGGGCGTTTTTATTACTATTTTTTATTGCTGCACTGAGTGGGTGTGCGACAAATACAATTTCATCAGAAACAACATAATATAGCGGCAAGTGCTGAAAATATGCTTGTGCAAAATTGCTAAAATCAGCACTTGTGGTAAGTTGAAACTAACCTATTTTGTAGAAAATGAGAAAAAAGCGGCAAAATCTTTGCAAGGGTATTGACATTTTGGCGAGTTTGAGATATCATTATATGTGGGTTAGAAAGTGCTAACCCTTAATCAGAGTTTCTGGGTTAGTAAAATCTAACCTGCTGCATAATCGGAGGGGTAGTTATGATGCCGCTGACAATGGCTAATGCCGGAGAAGAAAACATGATTAAAAAGGTGGGCGGAAGTCCCGAAACCCGCAAGTTCCTTGAAAGTCTGGGTTTTGTTGCGGGCGGCTCGGTGATAGTGATAAATCAGATGGCAGGCAATCTGATTGTAAATGTTAAAGAGGCGAGAGTTGCTGTTTCCAAAGAAATGGCAATGAAGATAATGATATAATAAGACAGGAGGCAGAATATATGGCAACATTAAAGGACGCGAAAATCGGCGCAACCGTAACCGTCAAGAAGCTTAACGGCGAGGGCGCGATAAAGCGCAGGATTATGGACATGGGCATTACAAAGGGTGTAGAGATATACATTCGCAAGGTAGCGCCCCTTGGCGACCCTATCGAGGTGACCGTCCGCGGCTATGAGCTTTCGCTTAGAAAAGCAGACGCCGAGATGATTGAAACGGTATAACTTAGGCAAGATGTCCCCCGCCTCTTAGGCGGCGGGTTTCATTTACCATTCAGTAGGGGATACAATCCCCTACTGAATGGCAGGTTGGCAAAGCCAACCCTTGCCACGTTAAATGACGGGGCAAGCCCCTTATTGAATCAGACAAAATTCAAACCGTCCGCAGCGGACGGTAAAAAACAAAAAACCAGTTAGTAGAAGCTAACGGTGAGAGGAGAACATGATGGAGATAAGAATAGCGCTTGCAGGTAACCCCAACTGCGGCAAGACGACGCTGTTTAATGCGCTGACAGGCTCCAACCAGTTTGTTGGAAACTGGCCGGGCGTAACGGTGGAGAAAAAGGAGGGCAAGCTTAAGGGCAACAAGAATGTTGTTATAACTGACCTTCCCGGTATTTATTCGCTTTCGCCCTACACGCTTGAGGAGGTAGTGGCAAGAAATTATCTTGTAGGCGAGCGTCCCGACGCGATACTCAACATTATCGACGGCACCAACCTTGAAAGAAACCTGTACCTTACAACACAGCTTGTGGAGCTTGGCATTCCCGTGGTTGCGGCTGTTAACATGATGGACGTTGTGAAGAAAACGGGCGACAAGATTGATATAAAGCAGCTTTCCGCAGAGCTTGGCTGCGAGGTTTGCGAGATATCCGCGCTTAAGGGCACGGGAATTACAGAGGCTGCCGATAAGGCTGTTGCGGCTGCAAGAAGCGGCGAGAAGATGGTTCCCCAGCACAATTTCAGCGGCGCGGTTGAACACGCAATCGCCCATATTGAGGAAGCGTTTCTTCACGATATTCCCGAAGAACAGCAGAGATGGTACGCCATTAAGATTTTTGAGCGCGATGAAAAGGTGCTTGAGATACTTAATATCCCCGCCGATAAGCTTGAACATATTGAAAAGGATATTGCGGCTGCCGAGCAGGAAATGGACGATGACAGCGAAAGCATTATCACCAACGAGCGATATATTTACATAGCGGGTATTCTTAAGGGCTGCTACAAGAAAAAGAACAAGGGCGGTCTTACAACCTCGGATAAGATAGACAGGGTGGTTACAAACCGTTGGCTGGGTCTGCCGATTTTTGCGGTGATTATGTGGCTTGTTTATTACATTTCCATGGTTACCGTTGGAACATCTGCGACAGATTGGGCAAATGACGGATTGTTCGGCGATGGCTGGTATCTTCTCGGCATAGGCAGAGGCGATTATGAGGAGGCTGCGGGAGAGTATTCCGACGCAATGAACGCCCTTGACGCATTCGGCATGGCACCTGACCTTGAAGATGAAGAATTTGACAGCGAAGCTGCTCTCAGCGACATTACATCGTTTACTGCTGATGAGGAGTCTGCAACGCTCACCCTTGAGGACGAGGAGAACCTTTCGGAGTTTGACGTAACTGCATATTTCTCCGAAATCCCCGCAGATGCTGACGAGGAAAGCACCGTTGGCGTTACCTACACCGAAGCTGCGGCTTACTTCTCGGAAAACGGCTTTGACGAACCTGACCCTGCTGATTACGGCGTGTGGGTTCCCGGTATTCCTGTTCTGGCTGAAAGCGGACTTGACGCAGTAAATTGCGTTGACTGGCTTAAGGGACTTATTCTTGACGGTATTGTAGCGGGCGTTGGCGCAGTGCTTGGCTTTGTTCCGCAGATGCTTGTACTGTTTATCTTCCTTGCGTTCCTTGAAGCGTGCGGTTACATGGCGCGTGTTGCGTTTGTTCTCGACCGTGTGTTCAGAAAATTCGGTCTTTCTGGTAAGTCCTTTATCCCGATACTTATTGGTACGGGCTGTGGTATCCCTGGTATCATGGCTTCGCGTACAATTGAAAACGAGCGTGACCGCCGTATGACCGTAATGACCACAACATTTATTCCCTGTGGCGCTAAAATTCCGTTTATCGCAATGATAGCCGGTGCAATATTCGGCGGTTCTGCGTGGGTTTCCACAGGCGCATACTTTATTGGTATTGCGGCAATTATCGTTTCGGGTATTATTCTTAAGAAAACAAAGATGTTTGCAGGCGACCCTGCTCCGTTTGTTATGGAACTTCCCGCTTACCATCTCCCCACTGTGGGCAACGTGCTTCGTTCTATGTGGGAGCGCGGCTGGTCGTTCATCAAAAAGGCGGGCACAATTATCACACTGTCCACAATTGTAATCTGGTTTACGTCCTACTTCGGCTTTGTTGACGGCGCGTTTACAATGCTTGACGAGTCACAGATGGAGTACTCAATCCTTGCTGCAATCGGCAGTGCGGTAAGCTGGCTGTTTGCGCCTCTTGGCTGGGGCAACTGGCAGGCAACCGTTGCAGCGGTTACGGGTCTTGTTGCAAAGGAAAACATCGTCGGCACGCTTGGCGTTCTGTACGGCGGCGGAGAGCTTTCTGTATACGCGGCAATGGCGCAGGCATTTACCGCTGTAAGCGCTATGTCGTTCCTTGTGTTCAACCTGCTGTGCGCACCCTGCTTTGCAGCTATGGGCGCAATCAAGCGTGAGATGAACAGCGCAAAGTGGTTCTGGTTTGCAATAGGCTATGAGTGCGGCTTCGCGTATGCAATCGCCCTTATTGTAAATCAGCTCGGCAACCTGTTTACAGGCACCCTGATGACCGCAGGCAGCGGCGCTGTTGTAAATATCATAAGCCTTGTTGCAGCAGTGGTAATACTTGTTGGTCTGATTTATATGATATTCAGACCCTACAAGGAGGCTACAAAGCTTACCCATAAGGTTAAGGTTAAGTAAAGTTTCCATGTTGTGCGCGGCAGGGGGTAAGGCTTCCTGCTGCGCTGCATATGCGGGAGGAATTTTCATGATTGATTTCATTGTAAATAATATAGGCTCTATTGCTGTCGGCGCTTTGGTTGTCGCCATGGTTGCTGCGATTACGGCAAAGCTTATATCGGACAAGAAGAAGGGAAAGTCCTCATGCGGCGGTGGCTGCAAATGCTGTCCCAACGCGGGACTTTGCCACGGCGGCAAAAAAACGGAGCGGTGATAGCGGGAGGAAAGCTGTATGCGTTATGTTGGAATGCCCTCGGCAATGTGGACGCTGTTTTCAAAGTCCTTTCGGAGGAATCTGACGGCTGTTTTTGAATTATCTCCGCAGACGGCAAAGACAATTATGTCCAAGGCAAAGGTCAGATATAAGCAGCTTATCCGCAGCCTGCCCGCGTTTGAAAAGGGCGACCGATTTGAAATGAACATTTTAGACGCCGCTATGCTGGCGGCGGTAGTTCTTAATATGCCGCAGCGCCCCGATGTGGAGAAGCTTACCGTTTACTTTTGGCAGTCAATGATGACTGCGGCGGTGCGCTGGTTTTGTCGGCAAAGCGGCAAGAAGAAATTCACTCAAAAGGATATTGAGGGAATGAAGAAAACAGCCGCGTTCCGCGCAGCAGACAGAAATCCCTATTCGTGGAACATGGATTTTCTCCCCTATCCCGATGGCAGCGGCTATGAGGGACGGTTTACAAAATGCGGCATATGCACGCTGATGAAGGAACTTGGGCTTTTTGACCTTGTTCCCGCAATGTGCGCATTGGACTATACTATGAGCGAAGCGGGCGGCGCAACGGATTTTGTCCGCGAATACACCATTGCAGATGGCGGTGCGTACTGCGACTGCGGATATAAGAAAAAGACATCTTAATGGGATATAGCTCAAGCAATTCAATTATATAACTTAGGCAAGATGTCCCCCGCCTCTTAGGCGGCGGGGGACATCTTGCCTAAGTTATACGCTCCGAAAAGCCGCTTTCCGAGACCACAATCCGCAGAACGGTTATGGAGCTTGGCTACACGCTGATAAGCATAAATAAGGACAATACCGTACAAATACCATCTTTGGGATTTTGTGCGGCATTGCCTTAATTTTTGAGAAAGATTTGGTACAAAATGCAACCAAATCTTCTTTTTATCGGTATTACTTATGAAAGGCAAATGAAAAGGGGGTGGCGGCTTGGAGGACAGCGAAATTGTGCAGCTGTTCAATCAGCGCAGCGAGGCGGCTATTGCCGAAGCCGACAGGAAATACCGCGCCTATCTTACAAAAATCGCGCTGAATGTGCTTAATGACCGCGAGGGCGCAGACGAAACGGTGAACGATACTTACCTTAAAGCATGGAATTCAATTCCGCCGCATTGTCCTGTGGTATTGTCGGCGTTTTTGGGCAAAATTGCGCGGCAGCTTTCGATAGACAGACTGCGTACCGCGCTGCGGCAAAAGCGCGGGGGAAGCCAGTATCTGCTTTCGCTGGACGAGCTTTGCGATATCGCGGGCGGCGGCGACCCTGCCGAGGATTATGACGCAGCGGAGCTTTCGCGTGCAATAAGCGCGTATCTTCGCGGAATTTCTCAAAACAAGCGCGCCGCGTTTGTTCTGAGGTATTATTTCTGCGAGTCTGTAAAGGATATTTCCCGCGCGCTTGGCGAAAGTGAAACAAATGTAAAAAGTATTCTGCACCGCGTCCGCGCGGGTTTGAAGCAGTATCTGGAAAGCGAGGGGTTTGAGATATGAATTCGGAAAAGCTGAGCGAAGCAATTGGGAAAATTGATGATGATATTATTAAGGAGGCTGACGAGATGAGAGATAACACGGGAAAGAAAACCGGAAAGCCGTTTTGGATTGCTCTTGGCTCTGTGGCGGCGTGCGCGGCTGTGGCTTTAACGGTACTGCTGATAATGAACAGGGGCGATATTTCCACAAGCAACGGTGACGAGAGCGGCTCGCAGTCAGCATATAATAGTGCGGCGGATATTGAAACGCTGACGCTGGCACGGGCGGATTACCCCGACCTTATAGAGCCTATGTGGGAGGATTATGAGGACTCTGACGATTATTTTGACGCATATGATGTTTACCGCTCTGAAAAAGCGAAGCTTGATGTAAATGTCAACGCGACAAAAGATATCCCCGATGAGTATTATTCTGCCGTTTTGCAGGCGTTTTTGTCTGATACAAACGGTGAAAATGCGGTGTTCTCCCCTGTAAATGTATATATGGCGCTTGCGATGGCTGCGGAAACCGCCGGCGGCAGCAGCAGGCAGCAGATACTTGAAGCGCTTGGCGCGGACAGCATAGAGCAGCTAAGGCTTTGTGCGAACGGCTTATGGGCGCGCTGCTATAAAAATTCCCCGCTGAATAAAACGCAGCTGGCAAATTCCATGTGGCTTAGCGGTACAGAAAGCTACAATACCGATACGCTTCAGCCGTTGGTGGATTATTATTATGCTTCGGCATATTCGGGAACAATGGGCAGCGAAAGCTTCAACAAACAGCTTCAGTCTTGGCTTAATGAAAACACGGGCGGTCTGCTGGAAAATCAGGTGTCAGATGTTGAACTTGATTTCTCCACAGTTTTTGCGCTGGCTTCAACGGTGTATTACAACGCGCAGTGGTCTGACAGATTTTATGAGAGGTTCAACACGGACGGCATATTTACTGCTGCTGATGAAACTCAGCAGCAGGTGGAATTTATGAACTTTCATGACTATATGTACCGCTATTATGACGGTGACGGCTATATCGCCACAAGTCTTAGCATAAAGGAAGGCGACAAAATGTGGCTGATACTGCCCGACGAGGGTAAGACTCCCGAACAGCTTGTGCAAAGCGGTGCGCTTGCGGAATTTCTGTACGGTGATGACCAGGAAAATCCGCTTGACTGCGAAATGTATTTCTCCATGCCGAAGTTTGATATCACGGTACAGGGCGACCTTATCGAAAGCTTTAAGAGCCTTGGAATTACGGATATCTTTGAAAGCGAAAAGGCTGATTTCTCTCCGCTGTGCAGCGACAGCGACAATATTTTCATAGACAAGGTGGACAGCGCAGTGCGGTTTGCTGTTGACGAAAAGGGCGTTTCTGCCGCATCTTATATCGTGATGGAATATGACGGCGAGGCGGCAATGCCAGAGGAACTCCCCGTGGTTAATTTTAAGCTTGACAGACCGTTTATATTCGCCATAGAGAGCAACGGCACGATGCTGTTCTGCGGAACGGTGAATACGCTTCAATAACAGCAATCTGCTCCCGATTGTTTCGGGGGCAGAATTTTTTGAAAAAGCTATTGACAATATTCTGAAAATGTGGTATCATATACTTGGTTAGGATAGGCTAACCCGAAAGAAAGGAGCAACTTGATATGAGCGTAGTTGTGGTTGGCGGCAATGACCGCATGGCAGCCAGATATAAAGAGATATGCAGCTCGTACAGCTGCAAGGCAAAGGTTTTTACACAAATGCCCGCTGATTTTGACAGCAAGCTTGGCAATCCTGATTTGATGGTGGTTTTTACAAATACCTGCTCGCACAAAATGGTAAACAGGGTAAATCAGCGGTCGGAGAAATATTCCATTCCCGTTGTGCGGGTGCATAATGCAAGCGTCAACGCGCTTAAAACGGTTCTTGACCGGTATGCCGTGAGATAACGGTTTTTTTATTGGATTTAGGTTAGTTATAGCTAACTTGAATTATCCGCCGAATGTCGGAAATAATGTCTGTATGTGCGGCTGTATTGCGGGAGGGATTTTTTTGTGTGACAATAATTACTGCGGATTTGAGCAGAAGCTGGCGTTTCATACGGCGCCGTCGCTGCTTGGGATAAAGTGTGCAAGTCTTGTTTCGCTGCGCAACGATGAGTTTGACGTGGCGGCAAATACCGAGCGTTTCAATCGCCGCGCAGCGGCGAGAGGTCTTGAAATAAAAACTGTGTGCGTATGCAAAAATCGTGCGCTGCTGCTTGTGTATAACAGGCGCAAGCTTGCCGAAAGGCTTTGCCGCAGCGACTGCCGCGCGGTGCTTCGCAACTGTGGTTATACAGATGATATGGATTGCGAGGACTGTCTTGCACACCTCGGTCGCCGCATTGCGGCAGAGGAGGGCGGTTTCCCGCATGAAATAGGGATTTTTCTTGACTATCCCGTGGAGGACGTTATCGGCTTTATTGAGAACAACGGCTGCAATTTCAAGCTTTGCGGCTACTGGAAGGTATACGGAAACGCCGAAAAGGCGCAGCGCACCTTTGATGATTACAACAAATGCAGGAAATTCCTGTGTAATAAGCTGAGCGAGGGACAGGATATCTGCCGCGCACTGAAAATATCTTAAGGAGGAAATTTTTATGAAAACAGCAGTTGTTTACTGGAGCGGAACGGGCAACACCGAGGAGATGGCAAAGGCTGTCGCAGAGGGCGCAGGCGCAGAGCTTTTTGCAGTATCGGATTTTAAGGGCGATATTGCGGATTATGACAGGCTTGCATTCGGCTGCCCGTCAATGGGCGATGAGCAGCTTGAGGAAACAGAGTTTGAGCCGTTCTTTGCGGCTATTGAAAGCAAGCTTTCGGGCAAAAAAATCGCGCTTTTCGGCAGCTATGGCTGGGGCGACGGTCAGTGGATGAGGGACTGGTGCGAGCGCTGCGCCGCCGCAGGCGCGGAGGTTATCGGCGGCGAGGGTCTGATTGTAAACGAAGCTCCCGACGCGGACGCACTTTCGGTATGCAAATCACTTGGCGAGCAGCTTTCAAAATAAGCTTTCAGTCACATTAAGGGCAGTATTATTGTCCCTGTGTTTCTTTTTAGGGTGGTGCCGCGCAGGTCATAAGGCTTGCGCGGCACTGCTGATAAAGAAGCCGCGCAGGATTTGAAATGCGCGGCTTTTATGATTATTGTGCAAAATTACTGTGCCTGCTGCAGGTCAGTCTGCGGCTGAGGCTCTGCGTGCGGCAGGTCGTGCTTTGGAAATTTTCTGCGCATGATAATGTAGCAGATAAGGTGCGTAAGGAATGTAATAGTCCATGAAAGCGGATAGGACAAAAACAGCATAAATTCGGTGTGGTATTCGGGAATGGCGAATATTGTGAATATCCACAGTATTCGCAATCCGCACGCGCCCAGCAGGGAAACTATCGTTGGCGCAACGGCGTAACCCATGCCGCGTATCGCGCCGACTATGCAGTCCATAAGTCCGCAGGTAAAGTATAATACGCACACAAGGCTCATTCGGGTAAGACCGGGCTGAATAATTTCGGGGCGCGGGTCATAAATGCTAAGCAGCGGCGCGCCGAAAAGGTACGCGATATTTCCAAGAACCAGACCTGTAACCGCAGCGCAGGCGCACGCGATAAAGGAAATACGGTTTATGCGGCTGTATTTTGCCGCGCCGATATTCTGGCTGACAAAGGTAAGCGCGCCCTGCGAGAACGAGTTCATGGAAACCCATACAAAGCCCTCAATGCTGGCTGCTGCTGCGCTTCCTGACATAACGACAGAGCCAAAGCCGTTTATAGAGGATTGAATTACAACATTTGAAAGCGAGAAAACCACGCCCTGAAAGCCTGCGGGCAGACCGATACCCAATATTTTTCCCGTGATAACGCGGTCAAGTCTAAGTCTGCGGAAGCTGAAGCGGAACGCGTCATTTTCTTTCATAAGGCAGCGGATAACAAGAAACGCCGAAACGCACTGCGATATAACGGTGGCAAGCGCAACTCCCGCAACGTCCATATTGAAAACAATCACAAACACAAGGTTAAGTATTACGTTAAGCACGCCTGCCGCAGAAAGGTAATACAGCGGGCGCTGCGTATCGCCCTTTGAACGCAGGATAGAGCTGCCGAAGTTGTATATCATCATTGCAATCATTCCGCAGAAATAAATGCGCAGATATACGGTGGAAAGCTCTAGAACCTCTGGCGGGGAACTCATCAGGATAAGCATTTTCTCTGCAAGCGCAACGCCTACAACGGTAAGTATTGCGCCGCTTATGATACTAAGCAGTATGGCGGTGTGTACGGTCTTGTTTACGCGCTCCGTATCGTTTGCGCCCATGTAGCGCGAGGTCATAACATTTGCGCCTGTGGAAAGTCCCAAAAACAGGTTGGTTATAAGGTTTACAAGCGATGTGGTTGAGCCTACGGCGGCAACTGCGTTATCACTGCCGAAATTTCCCACAACGATTATATCCGCCGCATTAAACAGAAGCTGAAGCACGCTTGACAGCATAAGCGGCAGGGTAAGTCTTAGCAGCTTTGGCAGTATTGCGCCGCTGCACATATCTATTTCGTATTTTTTGGTCATAAACGGCGCTCCTTTCTTTGTATAAAATATCGCACGGAATGTCACTCTTAAAAGTATACGCCGAATTTGACCTGCTGTCAATATCAATATTCCACAAACACAGACGCGCCCGTAAGACCTTTTTTGACAAAGCAGTAACGCTTTTCGCCAAAGTGAATAATATGTACCAAGGTATGACGGTTAAGGGTGATACCGCCCCGTTATACCGCGCACTGAAACAGGGTGGGGGAGGTGACGGCGGTGCGAAGAAAAAGAAGGCGCAGAAGCGGCAAATGCGCAACCTTGGCATTGATAGCGTTTTTTGGCGCGATGATGTGCATTGCGTTCTGTTCCTTTAAGTTTCTCCTTTTTATGGTGGCGCTGCTGTTTATTATCCTTGGATTGTTTCTGATACGTCTTTGAAAGGAGCGTTACATAATGAAGATAGTGGTTGTTAAAAGTCCTAAGCTGTTTGCGGGACTGTTGAGGGTTATGTTCGGCATAAAGGCAGCGCCGCGCGATTAGGGTGCTGTTACAGCAGAATTGCGGGCGCTGTGCGGCAGCGCCCCCGCTTCCGTTCGGCAGATATAATTTTAGCGGAAAGGTGCTTGCTTTTTGGGCGGGTATGTGTTATAATCAAATTGGTATTGTGCGTCAGTAAATACCTGTCACAATGGAATGTTACGGAGGGAATAAGGATTGTATAGGGTTTCATTTACCGGATATCGTCCGTCAAAGCTGCCGTTTTTTGGCGAGGACGATCCTCTGTGCATTGAACTGAAACGGCGGATTTTCTCAGCCGCAGAAAAGCTTGCCGACAGCGGCGCGCGCGATTTTTACAGCGGCATGGCGCTTGGCGTTGATATATGGGCGGCTGAGGCTGTGCTTAAGCTTCGCAAAAATCGTCCAGATATAACGCTTACGGCGCTGCTTCCATGCCGTGGGCAGGAGCTTAAATGGAGTAAGGCGGAACAGCAGCGTTATCATGATATTCTTGCTAATTGCGACAAGGTTATATATATCGGCGGGGAATACACAAACGATTGTATGCACAAGCGCAACAGGGCGCTTGTTGATATTTGTGATGTCCTTGTGGCGGTGTATGACGGCAAAAAGGGCGGCACGCAGTACACCTGTGAATATGCGCGCAAGCGCGGAAGAAAGATTATCACGCTTGACCCGATAACATAAATCCCTCTGAGTACATTTTACTCGGAGGGATTTATGTATTACGCTGTTTTGGCTGAAAGTTCCACACGGCTTGCGGAACAGTCGTGTTTATCCCCACTGACCGCTCTGAAGCACGTTTGTGTAGATTTTGATATCCTCGCCGCTTATTTCAATGCCCTTGACGCTGAACAGCTCAGAAACTGTGACAAACTTATATCCGCGTTCTTTAAGCTGTGGAATAAGTGTATCCAGCGCTTCAACGGTCTTGTCGTTGCCAAGCATATCGTGCATAAGGATTATCGAGCCGTCCTTTACCTGCTTAAGGATAGAGGCGGTGCGCATTTCTGCGGTTACTCTGTCCTCCCAGTCGTTGCAGCCGATACCCGCGATAAACGGCACGTCGATATTGTTAAGCATTTCATCATTTACCGATATATACGGTGGGCGGAAGAATTTTGAATGCTCGCCTGTTATTTCAAATATCTTATCATCGGTATATGTAAATTCTGCGATTATTTCGTCTGCGGAAAGTTCTGCCATATTTGAGTGGGTTTTGGAGTGATTGTTGATTTCGCAGCCCATGTCGTATGCGCGCTTTACCGACTTTGCGGAATTATCGTCAATATTATCGCCTATAAGGAAAAAAGACGCAACTATGCCGTGCTTTTCCAGAACGTCCAGCACCTGCATGGTTGTTGTGGTGTTAGGACCGTCATCAAATGTAAGGGCTATGTACATTGCTTCCACGGGTTCTTCCTCCTTTATTTCGGGACTTTGCGTGGTTGTGGTCTGCGGTGCGGCTGTGGTGGTAGTCTGTACTGTCGTATGCGCGCTTTACCGACTTTGCGGAATTATCGTCAATATTATCGCCTATAAGGAAAAAAGACGCAACTATGCCGTGCTTTTCCAGAACGTCCAGCACCTGCATGGTTGTTGTGGTGTTAGGACCGTCATCAAATGTAAGGGCTATGTACATTGCTTCCACGGGTTCTTCCTCCTTTATTTCGGGACTTTGCGTGGTTGTGGTCTGCGGTGCGGCTGTGGTGGTAGTCTGTACTGTGGTTGTGGTCTGTGAGGTTTCGGTGGTGGTTTGTGTTGCTGCGGCTGATATCTCCGTCTGTGAGGTTGTAGTATCTGGTGCGGCTGACGCCTCTGACGAAGCGGAAGTACTGCCCGATGTATTCTCTGGCGTTTCCGTTTTGTTTTCCTGTGTGGAAGATGTCACGCTTTCCGCTGAGGGCAGCGGCTGCGAAGCGCCTGTTCCGCCGCAGCCTGTCATCATAACCGCCGCAAGCAGTATTGCAATGATTTTTGGTGATTTTTTCATGCTTTATCCTTTCAGTCCGCGGGATTGCCTGTCCATATCCTCAACCACTATATCGTATATTTCGCCGAGAGTGGAGCAGTATTCCAGAACCTTCCACGGCTCGTTGGTATGGTAGTGGATTTTTATTGTGTCCTCATCGCCGACTGCAAGCAGGCTGTCGCCCTTGAAGTGGCTTACAAAATAGTCAAAAACCTCGTCTTCGTCAAGATTTTCGCCGTCAATAAGAAGCTGCGTGTCGTATCTGTATTCAATCATGAGATATGATACCTCTTTGTATATTTTTAATGTTTGTACAGCGGGTTTTAGCAATGTTTCTGCTCTTAGGGCAGACCTTTTGTATAGCCTTATGCTATCGCGCTTTAGGCTGCGGTGTAATTTACTACTGCAATTTCAGTCAGCGCTTCCTTACACTTGTCTACAATTTTTCCCAAACGTTCTGTTACTTCAAGCGAAAAGGATTCTTCTCCGCATTGGTCGCATTTATGGCAAGGAACATTTTTGACAATGACAATACAGCTTTCAAGCTGCACCATAAACGTAGTTGTACTGTTTTCCATATTGCCTTTGCAGAAAAAACAGGTCATGTTATTTCGCCGCCTTTCTTGTTTTCATGTCATTATTCCATTTGTCAGTCGTCGGATAGTATGCTGTAATTACCCAAAGCTTATCATTGCTGATAGCACAGCGCACATGAAGTGGTTTTCCTGATATAGATAATCCCAACTCCAAACAGCTGGGGTAAGGATAATCGTCGGGATATTGCTCTATTACCTCACCGTTCCGCAAAACGTTAAGTATATCCTTACTGCATATTATGCGCTTTATGCAACGACTATTTGCATGGCTGGACATTTCAATATTGCTTTTGTCTTCCGCTAATGCCTTTATTGCATCAGAAGTGATTTCATTCATTTCTTGCCCTATTTTCCTTTCTTAGCTGCTGTATTAACTAAGGCAGAACCTATTGTTGAATGTAAATTTGTGCTTTTTAATTGCCTTAATGCAAACCCTTTCCTATGTGATAAGGGTCGGCTGAAGCGTTTGCGCCGACCCTTGATTTTTATTTCACAACGATATTTACAAGCTTGTTGGGAACAGCGATTTTCTTTACAACGGTTTTTCCGTCTGTAATCTTCTTTACCTCGGGCAGATCGAACGCCATAGCCTCAAGCGCGTCCTTATCGGAGTTTACAGGGGCGTTGAAGCGTGCCTTAACCTTGCCGTTTATCTGTACGACAATCTCAACCGTATCGTCAACGCAGAGAGCCTCGTCATATTCAACCCATTTCTGTTCATTGAGAAGTCCGCCGAAATTCATCTGTTCATAAAGCTCTTCGGTGATATGGGGTGCAAAGGGATTGAGCATTATCAGCAGGTCGCGGTATTCCGCTCTTGTAACCGAGCCGATTTCGTCAATCTTGTTCAGCAGTGCCATCATTGCTGCAATAGCAGTGTTGAAGCGCAGGTTTTCGATATCCTCGCTGACTTTTTTGATTGTCTTGTGCATGGAGGAACGCAGCTTATCGCTGTATTCGTTTCCGTCAACAACATTTTCCTGCAGCTTCCATACTCTGTCAAGGAAGCGCTTGCAGCCCTTCATGCTGCTTTCGCTCCACGGTGCTGCCTGCTCATAATCGCCCATGAACAGCACATATAGTCTGAGAGTATCTGCGCCGTATTCGTCAACAACGGTGTTGGGGTCAACAACATTGCCGCGCGATTTACTCATCTTCTGCCCATCGGGACCGAGTATCAGACCCTGCGCTGTACGTTTCGCATAAGGCTCAGATGTGGGAACCTCTCCTATATCATACAAGAATTTATGCCAGAAGCGGCTGTAAATCAGGTGGCGTGTAACGTGTTCCATACCGCCGTTGTACCAGTCAACAGGCAGCCAGTATTCAAGCGCCTCTTTTGAAGCGAAACGCTGCTTGTTCTTGTTGTCACAATAGCGCAGGAAGTACCAGCTTGAGCCTGCCCACTGGGGCATTGTATCAGTTTCACGCTTTGCATCTGCGCCACACTTAGGGCATTTGCAGTTTACAAAGCTTTCGATTTTTGCAAGTGGAGATTCACCGTCAGAGCCAGGCTGGAAATTATCCACAGGCGGCAGCTTCAGCGGAAGCTCCTCATAAGGCACGGGAACCATTCCGCAGCTCTTGCAGTGAACAATCGGGATAGGCTCGCCCCAGTATCTCTGACGATTGAACGCCCAGTCCTTCATCTTGAACTGTACGCCCTTTTCGCCAATACCCTTTTCGCCAAGGAAAGCCAGCATTTTCTCAATAGCTTCCTTTTTATTGGTAATACCGTTAAGAACGCCGCTGTTTATCATCTCGCCGTCGCCTGTATAGGCTTCCTTGGAGATATCGCCGCCCTTAATAACCTCGATTATATCAATGCCGAATTTCTTTGCAAAATCATAGTCGCGGGTATCGTGCGCGGGAACCGCCATAATTGCGCCCGTGCCGTAGCCCATCATTACATAGTCGGCAACATAAATCGGGATTTCCTTTTCGGTGATGGGATTGATGGCGGTAAGACCTTCAATTTTTACACCGGTCTTGTCCTTTACAAGCTGTGTACGCTCAAATTCGGATTTCTTTGCGCATTCTGCCTTGTATGCGTCAAGCGCGTCTATATTGGCTATGGAGCTTCTGTATTTCTCTATAATCGGGTGTTCGGGCGCGATTACCATAAAGGTTACGCCGTACAGCGTATCGGGGCGGGTTGTGTAAATGCGAAGCTTCTCGTCCTGCTCTTTTATAGAGAAGTTTACAAATGCGCCTGTGGACTTGCCAATCCAGTTTTCCTGCTGAAGTCTGATATTGGGAAGATAATCAACCTCGTCCAGACCCTGAAGCAGCTTATCTGCGTACTCCGTAATGCGCAGATACCAGACCTCCTTGTCCTTTTGCACGATATCGCTGTGGCAGATATCGCACTTGCCGCCCTGGCTGTCCTCGTTTGAAAGCACAACCTTGCAGCTTGGGCAGTAGTTTACAAGGGTCTTGTCGCGGAAAACCAGACCGTTCTCAAACATCTTGAGGAAAATCCATTGCGTCCACTTATAATAATCTTCCTCGGTGGTGTCAACAACTCTGTCCCAGTCAAAGGAGAAGCCAACGCGCTTAAGCTGCTGCGTAAACTTTTTGATGTTATTGTCCGTAACCTGTCTTGGGTGAATGCCGGTTTTTATTGCGGTGTTCTCGGTAGGCAGACCGTATGCGTCAAAGCCGATAGGAAACAGCACATTGTAGCCCTGAAGCCTGCGTTTTCTGCTGACCACTTCAAGACCGGAATATGCCTTGATGTGACCAACGTGCATACCTGCGCCCGACGGATAAGGAAATTCTACCAGCGCGTAGAACTTCTTTTTGCTGCGGTCGTCCGCTGCACGAAAGGTTTCATGCTCGTCCCAGTATTTCTGCCATTTGCTTTCAATGGCGGCGAAATCGTATTTCATTGTTTTGTCGTCCTTTCAGAAAATATATAATTCCAATTATGTATTATACTATATTTCCGTGTGGTTGTCAACGGCTTTTTTCGCTCTTGCGCCTAATTGTGGCGGGTTTTAAGACCTGTTGATTTGCCTTCTCAACATTCTACGCAGAAGTTTTTCTCGCTATCTTCAGGATATATACGTTCCCGGTTGCTGTTCTGTTATGCGGCAGTTCAAATTGACATTCTGCTTCTTTGTAACTAAGTTTTTCATTTTGCATCGTTTATACTGCTGAAATCAAGGTACAATATTTCTTCGTTTTTTCCAAAAAAACAAAGCCCCTTCCAGGGCTTTGCTTACAGTCTGAGGCACGCAGCGGCAAACTGCGTGCTTTTGGTGTTATGATTGGATTTAACTGCTATATTTCATTCTTATGCCATTGACGCACCTATTAAACTACAGCCTATGATAATGCCCCATACGATGAAACCGACAATGCATTGCCCAATAATCGCAGTACCTTTTGGACTATGGCCGTTGTTTGAAAGTTCGACTATTCCCATAACAAGACCCACAACAGGCAGAAAAGTACATAGCATAATCATTCCGTAGTTGAGCTTGTATTCCTTCGGATAAATCTCCGCCTTTTTTTGAACGCCTGTTGCGCAGCCACAGTGAAGGCAGATTACGGCTTCATCTGTTATTTCCTTACCGCATTTTTTACAGAACATATCCTGTTTCCTTCCTTCAAGTTCTTAAAAAAATCCCACAGGTGATAAAAAAATCACACAAGTAATAAAAAAATCACATACAATATCCAACAGCCTATACCCACTCCAAGATATGTACCACCCGACCTCGTCTTTTTCTGGCACAGATTTACTATGCCTAATATCAGTCCTATAAGAGGAATCAACACAGTTCCCACAATAATACCTGCATTAACCTTATCCTCGGGGGGAACAGCTTCTTTTACTTGTGAATCGTCCACCGCACAGCCGCAGTGAATGCATATCACAGCGCCGTCCATAATTTCTTTACCGCATTTTTTACAAAACATAACCATTTATTCCTTTCTGTTTTTATGGCAGCATAAGATAGTATGGATTTTTATCGGATATATCAGCGAT
>CAZLBL010000025.1:0-26864 GCA_964557825.1 uncultured Ruminococcus sp. | reverse complement strand
TTGGCAAAGCCAACCCTTGCCACGTTAAATGACGGGGGCAAGCCCCTTATTGAATTGCGGTCGGCATAGCCGACAGGAGGTATGTCAATGGCACACGCATTCAGAAAGTACCTTAACAAGCGTGGCTCTGCGCTGTTTATGGTGCTGAGTTTAATGACTGCGCTGATGATCCTTGTTATGGCAATGTATTTTTCCGTTGTTTCTTCGAGAGAAGTGCAGTATAAGGTGTTCTATCAGGAGCAGGCGTATCGCTCTGCTTCCTCGCTGTCAGATGCGATTGTTGCCGGTCTTTCCGGCGACTCGTGGCAGACAGCCACGGGCAGCGACAAGCTGCTTACCGCCATCACAAATCTTGCCGAGGGTGAAACCATCACAACCAACGGCAACGACTTTGCAGCCTTTGGCGGCACAAAGGAAGAACAGGATCAGCTTGGCGCATATACTGTAAGCATCACCCGCATGGCTGATGAAACCTTTGACGACAAGACAACATACGTTTATGACATAGCCATTACAACATCGTCAGGCGGCGTTCTTGACACAACGCACACATATATCCATGTGCAGAAGCCCGAGGGCGAGGCGCAGGAGGGCAAGACGAACATCTTTACTTCAACGGGTTATGTGCCGAATGATGTTTTTCTTGACGGCGGCGCATTCTACACAGATGTATTCTTTGATAATGAAAATGCCATCATAGGCGCGTATAATCAAATGCAGCTGAAAATTTACGGCAATGTCTATGCTGGCGGTTCGCTTAAAATGAATTATATCGACGGAACTTCGGGTACAGGCACGGAAGGTTTTCCGCCGCAGACGTCCACATGGGCGATAAGAAATAATTTCACCCACTCTGCTTCTCAGGGACTTAATCTGGGAACAAGCAGCGAAAGAGGTCTGCTTCTTGTAGGTGGCGACGCAACATTTTCCGGCGGTTTGCCTGACAACGTTGATATTTATGTTCTTGGCGATGCATATTTTACTGCAAATTCTTCTCTTAGCGGAAATAATGTCAGACTTTTTGTCTACGGCGATATCGTTCTTGACGGCAGCGCTTCCTGGTGCTATATGCCATCTGAAACATATGCCAGTGGTCATGTCAACAATACAAGCAGTGGTATGTCTCAAAGCTTCACTCCGTGGAAAGACAACACAGCGCTTCCAGCAGACGTTATGAGCAGCCACGACATGGCGATGAAGCTTGACAGTCTGACGGCAAGCAATGATTATCCCAAGTGGGATATAAATGATGACGCCCCCAAAAAGGACGGATATATCCCAGAACTTGACCCAAGCAATTCAAAGTATAACCCAGTAACCATTAAATTTAACAATGACAGTTCAAATGCCAGCGGCAGTACGCCTGCCATGACATATACTCAGTATCTTGACTGGGAAGATGGTCATACAATCAAGGATTATTATGGTAAGGGCAAGGATTTGAATTACACAGCCTGCGTTATTCAAGATGTGGTTAATGCAGAGGGTACAAATAATTCGGCTAACCGTCTTACGCTGGTAATTGACACGGGCGATGACCCCAACAATCAGTATATTATTAAGGTGACTAAAAACCGTGACTTTGACGCCGACACTACAAATGAGTCCTTCTCTTGGTATCCCTACAATGTACACACCTCTGCGGTTGAGATGGCGGTTCTTGTGAGAGGCAAGGGTAGCGTTGTTGTAGATATTCCTGAGGGAGTAATCTATCAGGATATGGATAACGTGCTGTTTATGCATGAAACATGGTTTGCTATTCTCGGCGGAAAGATTGAGCAGAAAGGCACTACCGCAAACAGCATTGTGTATGACGGCGGAGGAACTGTAATCTCAGGCAGTGCTGCACAGAATGCTGTGAAGTTTATTCATAAATGCGATGACGACTGCACAACCTGTCACTATACTATAACAGATGGCGACAAGTGCGAGAATTGCAATGACGGTACCAAGATAACCATCATTACTTGTGATGAACATGGCGGTACTGTAAGTTACTGCCCCAAGTGTGAGGCAAGCTACGAGCCTGAGAAAAATGCCAGCGGCGAGTATTACGGCATATGCGCAAACCGTGTTGAGCCAAGCGTGGTAAGGTCAAAGGTTAACGAGCTTAAGACAACAAATCCGCTTATGTACAGCACTTTGGTTGCCGCAGGTGACGGCATCGACTGGTATATGCCCAACAACAATATCTTCCTTGTTTCCTGCGAGGAGTCAGCCGACATACGTCTTTCAACCACCATCGACGGCACAACCATTATACAGAACGGCTTCTTTGGCTTCATCTATGCACCCTATATGACTTTCAAGGCATATGGCAACAATGCGGGCGGAGGTTATGTAAGATTTTGCGGCGGTATGATTGTATCAGATTACATTCTCAGAGATAGTATGTCGTTCCTTACCTGCTATCCCGACCAGCTTCCCGAAAATCTTATGAGCGAAACCGATAGAAACTCCTTGCTTGACCCGCTTGCAAGCAAGAGTTGGAAGATATCCCTTGCGGGTTACTAATTGCAAAGGAGTGAATTTATGAAACGTATTTTTTCAAAGAAAAGCGGCTTTACGCTTGTTGAGATTATCGTTGCATTTGCTATCTTTGCGATAATGTCAACCATGATTTTGTCCATGGTTGACTTGACCGTGAAGGAAAAGGGCAAGACCAACGAGCTTGCAAACAGCATTGACGAACAGACGGGTTACCTTACCTACCATTATATTGATGATACCGATAAGTACCCCACTGCCGCCCCAGGCACGACAGTAACTCCCGATGGCACGTTTGTGCTGAATTTTGTTGACAAGGACGGCAATCCGGCAAGTTCCATAAGTATGGATTACGCTATGCGTTCCTCTGCAGACGGCACGGCTAATGCAGGCGAGGGTATCAACTATTTTGTAGGAAATGTCGATTATACCGACCCTAGCGCGCCCGCAGGTGACAAACCTGGCAGCGGCGATGTTATCGCAGGCCTTGGAAACAGCCAGTCTGCAAGATATGATACAAGACTTTCTGGCAGCAAAAATATAGACTATATCCAGATTTATAATGTTGTCAAGGACACAAGCTACAGTGTTGCAGGACAGTCCAGATATTTTATAGAATGCGCAGCCAAAGGCACCAATGCCGACAGCGAGGCTGACGGCACAGTACCGGGTGAAGATGTAGCGTACTTGCAGTATAAGCTTCGTTTTGTCAGCAGTACAAGCCACAAGGAAGTTGACGGAACTGCGGCAGACGGCAAAACATACACATATAAAATATACGATGACGCAAAAATCCTTGAATGCGGTTATGTTAATTCCACATCGCTTTCGTGGAGCGATAGCGCTTGTGAAGATTACAGACTGTATACACCGTCGTCAAGCGCAAGCTACAATAAGTATACAGTGGAGCCTACCAGTGACAGTATAGTGAGAATTGGTATTCCGTTGAAAGATGGTTGGGCTTCAAGTGCAAGCAGCGCCTTTTATCAGAAGGGCTTCCAGGGTTCGGTATTCACTAGGTTTTATGTTGTGTTTGACGGCGACCCGCAGCTGACTGCTAGTTCCTTTGGCAATAACGGTGTTGGCGGCAGGTATAAAGCTTACCCCGTTTATGATGATGACGGCCATGAAACTGGCGACTACAACATGAACATTTACGGCGCATTCCCCTATGAAAAAACACTTAAGGCAGGGTCGTGAGCATTATGAAAAGATTGAAAAGACTTTCCAGATGGCGTAATTCCTCAGGCTTTACGCTGGTTGAGGTTATTGTTTCGACTGCCCTGCTTGGCGTGCTTATAATCGGCATACTGCTGTTTATGACGCCTGTGTTCAGCCTTGCAGGCAGCAGCGAAACCAATACCAAAGCAAACCGCTTTGCTACTACAATGGAGCTGTATGTGTCAAAATCACTGCGCAGTTCCGTGTATATTAAAGTGTATACAGGCGCTGAAATCGGCGACATCACCAGCACCGGCGGTGCTATTTACACGGACGCTGATTTTCAAAGCATGAAAGACTTTGTTATAGCAAACAGCAAAAATTATGAACTGCGCTGCATGAGCATAAGGTATGTTGAGGATACAAATCCGCGCAACAGCAGTGTGGGAGATACAGCGTACAAATATATGCTGTATAACGACAAGATTGATACCGCGAAATATTTCCTTGACAAAAACAAGAGCGAGCTTGTATTTGACGAGTGCTTCTATGAGGATATCTATCCAAAGTTCTCCTTTGCGGTGAAGCCTGTCTATTTTGACGAGAACGGCGCAGTTATTGACGTCACCGCCCCTGACATTGAGTTTGATACCGAGGGCAAGCCTAAAACGGCAAAGCTGACCCTTTATCCCGCTGTCGAAATGAATATTGATATTTATGAAGAAGAGGGAATGGAGGATTATTCGCGCGTATTCAAGGGACTTAGCTATATTGAAGCCAACAACATCAAGAGCCTCCAGCTTAACAGCAAGGGTACTTACAAAATCTATCAGCCCATGGAGGTTACAGACGGCACAACCAACAAGGATACTTACATATTCTATGTTGCAAGAAAAGCCGGTGTTCTGGTTGGTTCAAGTACCACTGCTTCTTCAACAACATAAGAGAAACAAATCGGGGCGGTATGCCCGCCCCGATATTTTCTGTAGTGTAAGCTATTGTGATAGCTCTGCAGCAAATGCAGAGCTATCAGAGTGGTTTACTTCAAAAGGCTCATGTACCAGTTTACGATAATATCACCCACAAGCCATGCGGTGGTTATTCCTATCGCAAGGAACGGACCGAATACCATGTGGCGTGAGTATTTTACCTTTTCCACATAATCCTCTTTGATGTATATTTTGAAGCCGCCCTCGGTTTCTTCGGTTAGCCCTTCGCGAAGTGCCTTGCTAAGCGAGGATTTGTCGGGAATGCCTTTCCATGCGTTCTCGTCAAGAAATTCCCATTCTATGTCGGGCTTGCCGTCGCTTATGCTTCCAACGATTATGTCGTCGTGACCGTTCTTTATGTAGCCAACATCGCGGTCAAGCTGCTCCTGATACCATTCCATTGCTATTTCGCGGATTTTTTCGGTAGCTGCAAGTTCTGCTTTGTGGTCGCGGGATTTTTTCACCGCCCCGTAAATCGCGCCAAGCACGATACCGATAAACAATCCCGGGAATACCTTAAATCCCAGCAGAAGCGAAGCGCCAAGCATAAGCTGAAGGTCGCCGCCGCCCATGCCGCCGATAAGCACCAGCACAAGGAACAGAACCGTCACCACGCCAAAGGCGATAAGCCGCTCCACCCAATCAGCAGACTGAATTTCGCTGAACGGGATAAAGAACGAAGCGATGCCCATAACGCCAACGGTAATGCTGCACCAGTAGGGTATTTCAAAATGGTCGATATCAATGCAGCTAAGCACAATCAGCACGGGGAACAGCACAAAGGCAATGCCAAGTTCCCACCAGCTTTCACTAAGACCAAAGCGCAGATACGCAAGCGTGTAGACCACGGCGGTTATCGACTCCACAATCATGTAGCGCGGAGAAATCCTTGCCCCGCAGAAACGGCATTTACCGCGCAGAAAAAGCCAGCTGAAGATAGGAAACATATCATACCATTTCAGCCTGTTTCCGCAGGAGAAGCAATGCGATGGTTCGGTTATAAGCGACTGCTTCAGCGGTGTGCGTAGTATCACCACGTTGAGGAAGCTGCCGATTACAGAGCCTAGGATAAAGGCAAAAACACAATACACAATTTGGTATAAATTCATTGTTTTGACCCCTTTCATTATTTAAGATAGTACTATTCTATCACATATATCGTTTTTTTGCAAGCAAATTCGCAAGCGCGGCAGGCGTCGGGCGGCGAATGGCATAAAATCCTGTCGGCGCGTGCCGGCAAAATAACGGAGCTTGCTCCAAATATCCCGAAAGGAAGAAAATGCAGATGGCTGCACCAATCAAAAACCTACCCATAGGAAAAATACTGGTTGAAAACGGCTTTATCACCGAGGCTCAGCTTGAGGACGCGCTGGATAAGCAGCGTTCGTCAGAGGGCAAGATGCTTGGTGACATCATGCTGGAGATGGGATTTGTATCCGAAACCCAGCTTGCACAGGCGCTTTCCATCAGGCTTAAAGTTCCCTTTGTTGACCTTTCAACAACGCAAATCAACCGTGAGGCGGTTATGAAGATACCCGAGGACAAGGCCAAGGAAAAGCTTGTACTTGCGTATGCTATCAACAACAACCGACTTATGGTGGCAACAAACGACCCTATCAACTTCTACATATTTGAGGAGCTGAAGGTGCAGACAGGCATGGAGATTGTTCCGCAAATCTCCACAAAGACAGCCATCACGGAAGCAATCGGCAAGTTCTACTCGCAGCAGCAGGTGGACAGCGCCGTAAACGAGCTTAACAGCGAGCAGGGCGAGGAACTTTCCGCCGAGCAGGTAGAGTCCGGCGAGCGTATCGACAACGCACCTATCGTAAAGCTTGTAAACATGATGGTTGAAACGGCATTCAGAATAAAGGCGACGGATATTCATATAGAGGCGTTCAAGACAAGAACCAGAATACGCTTCCGTATCGACGGCGAGCTTGTCGAGCAGGATATGAAGGTTCCGATTGCGTTCCATAATTCCATTATTACCCGTATAAAAATCCTTGGCGGTATGAACATCGCCGAAAAGAGAATACCGCTTGACGGCCGTTTTGGTATGGTAATCGACGGTATTCAGCAGGATTTGCGTGTATCCACTATCCCCTGCGTATGGGGCGAAAAGTGCGTTATCCGTCTGCTTTCGTCCGCGGACGAAAAGACCCGAAAGATTACCGACCTTGGTATGACGGATTACAACTACGAGATGTATAAGCAGATTATACGCTGTCCCAACGGCGTTATGCTGGTAACAGGTCCTACGGGTTCCGGTAAATCCACAACGCTTTATGCAACCCTTGGCGAGCTTTCGCAGCCAAACGTAAACATCGTTACCGTAGAAGACCCTGTCGAGAAGAAGATAGACGGCGTAAACCAGTGTCAGATTAACGCAAAGGCGGGCATGACGTTTGCTGCGGCGCTGCGTTCAATCCTCCGTCAGGACCCCGATATTATAATGGTCGGTGAGATTCGTGACGGCGAAACAGCCGATATCGCTATCCGCGCGGCTATCACGGGACACTTTGTACTTTCCACCCTGCATACCAACGACGCGGCTTCAACCATCGTCAGACTGGTGGATATGGGCGTTGCGCCGTACATGGTTGCCTCCTCGGTTGTGGGAATTATCGCACAGCGACTTGTAAAGCTGCTTTGTGAGCATTGCAAGGAAAAATACACCCTGACCGACCCCGCAGACCTCCGTCTTGTCAGCAAGACCGAGCCTGTTGACATCTATCGTCCGAGAAAGGGCGGCTGCAAGGCGTGCAGAAACACAGGCTATTCGGGACGTACCGCAATCCACGAGATAATTGTAACCTCCAACGACATCAAGGAGCTTATTTCGTCGGGCGCAACTGCGGAGGAAATCGGCGCAAAGGCTACCGAGAACGGCACGCTGCTGCTGCGCGACAACGTAACCCAGATGGTTCTTGCAGGACGTACCACAATGGACGAGCTTGTAAAGGCAACCTACACAGTATAAACGAATTTTACGGATAACAAATACATAGTATTAAAAGGAGAGTTAAAGTGGAAGGCAATAACAACATCATGGACATCAACCGCATATTGGACGAAGCGAGAGAGCTTGGCTGCTCCGACCTGCATTTTACCGCAGGTCTGCCTCCGATAGTGCGGCTTCACGGCTCTATAAGAAAACTCAGCGGCTACCCCGACTGCACCGAGCCGATTATTGTAAACATCATCAACCAGATTACGTCCATCAAGCACAAATCGCAGATTTCAAAAGGTCTTGATACCGACTTTTCGTATGTTTCAACCTCCGGCTTCCGTCACAGAGTAAACGTGTACAGACAGCGCGGCTACCATGCCGTTGCGCTCCGTCTGTTAAGAAACGATATTCCCACCCTTGCTGACCTCAGCCTGCCCGCAACGCTTGGCGAATTTTCCCTTGCGCCGCGCGGACTTGTGCTTGTAACAGGCCCTACGGGTTCTGGTAAATCCACAACGCTTGCGGCAATGATTGACCACATCAACCGTCAGAAGAACTGCCACATCATCACCGTAGAAGACCCTATCGAGTATCTGCACACGCACAAGCAGTCCATGGTAAATCAGCGTGAGATAGGACAGGACGTTGACAGCTTTGCAGGCTCGCTTCGTGCGGCGCTCCGTGAAGACCCCGATGTTATCCTTGTAGGTGAGATGCGTGACTTTGAAACCATCAACGCCGCAGTAACCGCCGCAGAAACGGGACACCTTGTGTTCTCGACGCTGCATACAACGGGCGCGGCAGAAACAATCGACCGTATTATTGACGTATATCCTCCCCACTCTCAGGGACAAATCCGTTCGCAGCTTGCAAACTCCATTGTGGGCATTATTTCGCAGACCCTTGTTCCCACCGCCGACGGCAAGGGAAGATGTGCCGCGCTTGAAATCCTTGCGGCAACAGACGCTATCCGCTCCATGATACGCGAGGGCAAGATATTCCAAATTCCCACCGCCATTGCAACAGGCAAGAAGAACGGAATGTTCACCCTTGACCAAGACCTTGCGCGCCTTGTACGCATGGGCAAGATTACCAACGACACCGCCCTGACTCGCTGCCAAGACCCCAATGAATATAAGCGTTATCTGGATATGGGAGTTTAAGAAAGCCTTCTCCCCGTGGGGAGAAGGTGTCACCGAAGGTGACGGATGAGGGCGGCACACAGCCAATTTATCCACAATTTTGTATGTGATTTCGGGTTTCAGCCCTCATCAGTCACGGCTGCGCCGTGCCAGCTTCTCCCCACGGGGAGAAGCCTTTGGGCGGCACCTTGATTTTAATTGAAATTAGGATTATGCAAAGAACATTTAATACGCCGTATTTGAAACATAATGCAAGAGAATTGCGAAGGAAAATGACTAAGGAAGAATGTCATCTTTGGTATGATTTCTTGAAAAGCTTGCCTGTTACAGTAAAGCGGCAAAAAATAATCGGCGGTTACATAGCCGACTTTTACTGTGCGGCGGCTAATCTTGTGATTGAGCTTGACGGTTCGCAGCATTATGAAGCGGAGGGAAAAGCAAAGGATATTGAAAGGGACAGCTATTTCAGTTCTCTCGGCATAACGGTTTTGAGATACCCGAATACTGATATCCACCATAATTTTAACGGGGTGTGTCAGGATATTCTGCAAAGGCTTCCCCTTGAGGGGAAGCTGTCGCGGCGAAGCCGTGACTGATGAGGTGGCGGTGCAGCTTCGTTAAATGGTTGTGATAAAAAGGGGATTTGTGCAGACACCTCATCCGTCACCTTTCGGTGACACCTTCCCCTCAAGGGGAAGGCTTTTGTCAAATTCACCAAAAACCCGCTCCCCAAACCTCTTTTTTGCACGAAAATTGCATTTAGGGCAAAAAAACGCAAAAAAACTCTTGCATTTTTTGGCGGCGTGCGATATAATATGGATACGGACGGAAAGCCCGATATGTTACGGATATAGTCCCGCTGGGATTATACATAAAAAATTTTTTAGGAGGTCTTTATCATGATAAAGAAACTTCAGGCCCTCAAGGCTAAAAAGGGTTTTACCCTTGTTGAGCTGATTGTAGTTATTGCCATCATCGGCGTACTCGCAGCTATCCTCGTTCCCACCATGCTTGGTTATGTTACTTCTTCTCAGGTAACTTCCAAGAACTCCACTGCTGCTTCTATCAAGAACAGCGTAGACAACTTCCTTACCGAAGCTGATACAAAAGGCTACGGTATGCTGAAGGGTGCTTCTAACACAGCTGAAATCACATTTGAGATTTCTAGCGGTACATGGACAGCTACAAACACTAACAGTGATGCTTTCAAAACTGGCACGATTTCGTGGAAAGGTAGTGGTTCAGGCGCAGCAGCTGCTACTAAGGTTGGCGAAACTGATGCTGAATCTCTGCTTGCTATTGAGCTTGCTGATTTGTTCCCCTCTGTACAGACTGGTTATGCTTGGGTATATCTTGAGGGTGGCAAGTGCATGTATGCTTACTACACTGAGGATACATCTTCTGCTCCTGCTGGTGCTCCTACAGCTACTGATTTCCAGGCAGGCGTGTTTGCGTGGGATGAATCCACAGCAGGTATCACATCTGATGGTTACACAGTAGGTACTGCTCCTGCTCTTGCTCTTGGCTAATAGCTAAGTGCTAAAACAGCTTAACTAACACAATTTTCCTCGGCGGCGCAAGCCGTCGGGGAATTAGTGTTAAATACGCTAAAACGCAGCTCTGTTTTTTTGCCCCTGTGCCGAACGCTCGCCATAAGGGCAAGAAAAAAGAAATCACCTGTATCTTACAGCAAGGAGGAAATTCCGTGATTAAATATCTGCAAAACCTAAAAAACAAAAAGGGCTTTACGCTTGTGGAACTTATCATTGTTATCGCCATTATCGCCGTGCTTATCGGCATAACCATGCCGCTGTTCAATAACGATGACGCAAAGCGCCGCACCGCAGATACCTATGCTTCAGATTTCTATGCAAGTCTTCAGTATAATTTCACCCGCTATCAGAAAACGGAGGCGGATTTGTCCCCCGCACTGGCAAAGGAGCAGAACTACATAAAATACGACAGCAAGGCGGGTCAGAATATCCTTGTGGCACAGGTAAAAGACAAGCAGGCGTATATCTACATAGAAGCGTGCTACGATAAGGGCTTGCAGTATGTCCATGTTTCCGATACGCTGCAAAACCTGCTTGCGTCAACAAGCACAACAAGCGATACCGCCTTTGAGCAGCTTTTGCAGAACGATTTGGCGGACGTTATAAACAGCGCGGGCAAGGGTTATTATTACGCCGTTGTAACCATGGACGAAACCTACGGCAACCTTAAGGTTTTAACCGCACATTATACCGATGAAAGGCTTCCCGCCGTAACAGGCGACGCCACAGCATACAAAACCAACAACCTTATGTTTATGGATAACTCCGAAATCGGCTATGGCTGCTACTGCGGCACTTGCTCCTCCGTGCAGAACGCTTCGGGCGCATATGTCGGCAATATCGGAACGTATTTCCTTAATATCGCAGACCCCGCAAGCAATCAGCTGTAAAAACAAATTTCAAGAAAAATCCCCCGAAATGCTAAAGTTTCGGGGGATTTCTGCCGATAATATATACAAGGGCAATTATTGCATAAATTGTTTTGCAGCACAAAAGGAGGCTGTTTTATGGATATAAAAAGAATTAACGGGGTTATCTCCGCGTACAGCACAGGCAGAAGCGGCAAGATAAAAAAGACAGAAACCGCCGCAGAACCAAGAAATACAGACCGCGTGGAGTTCGGCTTTGAAACCGCGCTTAGCGCCGCCAAAAAGGGCATAGCCGCAGAGGTAAGGGCAGACGCCCCCGAAAGCGAAATCGCCGCCGCAAAAGCCGCCGCAGAGCAGGGTATTTCCGCAGGCAGCCTTGCGGACTACATTCTGTTCGGGTAAGCCGCCATGGACGTTAGAACAACACAGGCGGTTATAAAATGCCTTGAAATAGACTGCGATTTTTACAGGGAGCTTTCCGTGTTCCTTATGAAAAAGCACACCAAAATATTACAGGACGATTTGGAATGGCTTACCGCCTCACTAAACGATGAGCAGGCTTACGTCATGAAAAGCCAGTCGCTTGAAAACAAAAGACTGGAGCTGTTCAAGGGGCTTGGCATTGCGGATAAAAAGCTTGACGACCTTATAGAAGAAGCCCCCGACGATTACAAGGCAAGGCTGCGGCTTCTGGGCACACAGCTTACGCAGCTTGTGGACGGCATTAAAGAGATGAATGAGCAGACAAACGATATAGTCAAGCGCAAGCTTGACAACCAGACGGAGTTTGTAAAGCGCGCGGGCATATTCAACAAGCCCGAAACCTATGACAAAAACGCCGCAAAACAGACAGGCGGCTCTGCCGCAACGGTAATCCGCAAAATCTAGGAGGAAAATATATGCGCCCAACATTTTTAGGCTTTGAAACACAAAAACGCACCTTGCAGGTTGCGCAGAAAAATCTTGACATAACAGGCAACAACCTTTCAAACTTAAATACAGTAGGCTACACAAGACAGCGCGTTGACCTTTACGCAATGTATGTTTCGGGCAACAAAAGCCTGCGCTGGTGCAGCGATACAAACAGCCTTTCCCTTACGGGGCAGGGTGTTAATTCCTACGGCGTAAGTCAGATGAGGGACGAATATATCGACAAGCGATACCGCGAAAATATCGCCGTGGAGTCCGAAACCGAGCATAAAATCGAGGTTTTGGGTCAGCTTGAGGACGTTCTGGATAACTTTGAAACGGACGGTCTGCTGCATTTCACCGAGGCTTTCTTCTCCGCTTTGCAGGACTATTCCGTAGAAAAGCCCGACAGCGCCGAGGTTGCCACGCTTGCGTGCAACTCCGCCGTAAACCTCTGCCGCCTGCTTAACGATTACTCAACACAGCTTCAAGAGGTTGAGGACACCTACGTTACCGAGCTTGAGGACACAGTGGAATACATCAACACGCTGTTTGACGATATCAACAACCTTAACGACAGGATTGAAAAGGAGCTGCTTACATATCCCGACGGCTACGGCCCTAACGAGCTTTACGACCAGCTTAACCTTTACGTTGACGAGCTTGCAAGCTATGGCGAGATTGACGTCACCAAAAACTCAAACGGAACGTTTAGTATCAAGCTTTGCGGTATTCAAGTTGTTGACGGAAAAAATTTCAAGGTCAACCGGCTGATTATGGAGGATTACAAGGACTACGACCAGGCTATAATCCACTACGAAAGCGGCGAGGAAATTGCTCCGCAAAGCGGTGTGCTGAAAAGCTATTTCAGTATGCTTAACGGCAACGGCGTTTATGCCACGGGTCACCAGAACGGCGAGTACGGCATCGCGTATTTCCAAAGCGCCGTAAACGAGTTCGCCGCTACCATCGCCAACACCTTTAACAAGGCAAACGGCGCAGATGATGACCCCGCAAGGGCAATGTTTGTTACAAGTCCCGCAGACGCGGTTTTCACTGCAGGAAATATCCATGTAAGCGATTTGTGGCAGGCAAACCCCACGATGATTGGCCAGGTGCGTACCCTCGACGAAATGACGGGTCTTTACAGATACGGCTACGATGAGGTTACAGACGAAAGCGGAAACGTTACCCTGCAAAATACCAACGTGCTTTATCTGCTTTCCCAGTTTGAAAATGCAGATGTAAAATTTGGAAACGCCAACGATTTCCGCGGCGATGTTTACGAGTATATTGCCTTTATAAGCGACCGTCTGGCGCAGACTATAACTTACGAAAACAGCCGCTATGACGCCGCAGTTTCCACCGTTGATACCCTGCTTGACGCAAGGGACGAGATTTCGGGCGTACAAATGGACGAAGAGGGCATAAATATGCTGAACTATCAGAAGTGGTACAGCGCTTCCTCCCGTATGCTGACAACACTTGACGACTGCCTTGACAAGCTGATAAACGGCACGGGCAGAGTTGGCCTGTAAGCCGCTGAAAGGAGTTTTGCAAGATGAGAATAACAAATTCAACGCTGCTTCGCAATTATGACAGAAATCTGAAGCGGCTTGCCACAAATAAATACCGCTCGGAGCAGAAGATTTACTCGGGACGCTCTTTCAGCCGCGCAAGCGAGAACCCGCTTAACGCAGCCAAGGCGCTGACCGTAAGAAAGCAGCTTTCCCGCACAACGCAGTACAAGGAGAACCTTGACGTTGCCGATAAATTCTACACAGAGGCGGAAACCTCCATGCTGCAAATCTCGGAGGAACTTGCCATTGTAAGAGAAACGCTGATTGCCGCCTGCCAGACCACAAATGACAATATGGACCTTGACATCTACGCGCAGCAGATTGCCACAAAGGTGGAGGAAATGTGTTCCGTGTTCAATACCGACTCGGCAGAGCGCGTTATATTCGGCGGTGAAAGCAACGACCCCGAGCCGTTTACAATCAGCTATGACGAGGACGGCTATCCCGCAGAGGTGCTGTATCACGGCGTTCCCATAAACGCATACAGCGACGGCAAGGACTTCCCGTATTCCAACGATGTTTATATCGACATCGGAATTAACATGGTTATAGACCAGAAAACCCAGCAGGTTGACCCGCAGTCGGCGCTTAAGGTTTCGTTCAACGGCGCGGAGCTTACGGGCTGCGGTTCTGATGGCAGCAAGGCTTCAATCGACGCGACGGCGCTTGCGGAAAACAAATCCTACTCTCTTAACCTTTATGTCAACGGGAAGTCTACCACTGTTACGTTCAAGGGCGGCGCGGATAAGACTGCAAGCATTGCAAACCTGAATGACGCTATTCAGACAGCGTACAAGGGCAAGACGGTTATCCCCACTGTTGACGCCGACGGAAATATCACCGCGGGCGCAGACGCAGAGGTTTATATCCAGAACAACAAAAACGCGGAAAATAAAGCCGCCATTGACAATGATTATGCCTACTCCAAAAACTATATGCAGCTTGCGCTTGACGCGGCGAAGGCACTGCGCGACGGCGATATCGAGTATGCCAACGGCTGCATTGACCGTATAGTAAGCGCTTCGGAAAATCTGCTTGTGGAGATTGCTGACCTTGGTAACTCCGAGGAGTTTATAGAGTTCAACAAGTCCAGATTTGATACAAGAGAGCTTAATCTTAAGGAAAGACAGGATACCCTTGAGTCTACCGACCTTGAGTATGAGATAACCCTGTGCAAGACCTATGAGGCGCTTTACAACGCCTGCCTGCAGATGTCAAGTTCTGTTGTTCCAAACTCAATATTCAATTATATCAACTGATACGGCATGGTGAAATGGTAATTTTTTAGGAGGTGTTCATTTTGAATAGCAATTTGCTCCAGATAACCACAATACCTATCTCTATAGAAATTAAGGTGACTAATGCAAAGTTTGAACTTGCAGATGACAGACAGCCTAAGGTGAATATCACCACGCAAAACGGCGGTTATGTAATGAAGGCAGAGCCGCTTAAAATCAACATCGATACATACCAGTCCAGAAAAAGCCTTGGCTATGGTCACATGACCGATGGCGATATGCTTAAGCAGAAAGCTTCTGATGGTTTTACGCTTGCTTTTCAGGGTACAGCGAGGGTTGCGGCAGAGGGCGATCAGCTTGCGCGCGGCGTTTCCGCCTCGGATATGGCAATACAGAATGCCAGAGCGGGCGCAACCATAGAAACAATTATGGAGTTTTTGCCCAAGGAAGGTGCGGATATCACTTTTGATGGCGGCACTCTTAATATTGATTATCAGATGGGCAGTCAAGAGTTTGACTGGGATATCACGCAGCGTTTGCCTATGGAGTTTATTCCGGGCAGCGTAGAGCTGATAGTGCGCGACAGACCGCGCGTTGAGATTGAGTATGTGGGTGAGCCGCTTTACGTCCCGCTCAGTGCAAATCCCAATTACGAGCCGCCCATATTCGATACAGAGGGTTGATTTTCTGAAAGGAGAGGCGTGCGTATTGCCGCCGTTTGCTTCATATGAATATTGTGACAAGAGATTTCGGCGAGATTGAAATTGACGAAAGCACCATTATAACCATGGCGGAGGGTATTATCGGTTTTGAGGATACCAAGAGATATGCGCTTATCAGCCCGCTTGGCGATGGGATTTTCCCAATGTGGTTTCAGTCAGTGGACGCTCCCGAACCGTGCTTTGTAGTGTACGACCCCATGGAAGTTTATCCCGACTATAAGTTCGCTATAAGCGATGAGGAGCAGCAGCAGCTTGGATTAAGCGAGGATACTCCCTACAAATGTCTGGCGGTGGCAATAATTCCCGATGATTACCGCAAGGCTACCATAAATCTTAGGTGTCCTATCGTGCTTAATTTGCAAAACAATGCAGCGGCACAGATAATACTGACGGAGCATTTTGAGTTTGAAGCGCCCGTATATGCTGAGGAGGGATAAGAATTGCTTGTTGTAACACGCAGACAGGACGAGGGTCTTATCATCTCCGATAACATAGAGATTACTATTCTTGAAGCAACCAAGGATAAGGTGAAGATAGGCATTTCCGCCCCAAAGGAAGTAAAAATTGTAAGAAGCGAGCTTAAGGACGCACGGCGCACAAATGCGCTGGCAGCGGCAGCTTCGGGCAGCGCGATAGCGCAGCTTCTTAAATCACATAAACAGGAGGAATAAATCATGAGTGATCCTATACGTTTGAGTGGTATGAGTTCCGGTTTTGATACAGAGGCTATTATCGAGGCGATGATGACCACCTATCAGACAAAGATTGACAACCAGAACAAAAAGCTGGCAAAGCTTACATGGCAGCAGGAAGCTTATCAGGACGTTATATCCAAGATGACCAGTTTTCAGAACAAGTATTTTGATGTTCTGAAAAAGGATACATATCTGATGGGCGCAAGCACCTTTAATAAGCTTAATACGGAGGTTACCTCCACAGGCAAAACCAACAGGGGAGTAAGCGTGCTTACATCGGGCAATTCGGCTGTGGGCAGCTATAAAATCAGCGTTGACAAGGTTGCCACCGCAAGCAGCGTAAAGGGAAATTCCATTGTTCCCCAAAACTATGGCCTTGACCTCAGCAAAGCGTTTGACTCCGTTGGATATACCGATAAGACAGACGACAGCGGCGTTACCACCAGAAACTACGATTTTTCGCTTAAGGTTCAGGTCGGCAGCATTACAAAGACGGTTGATTTCTCCGCTTCCGCAGAGGTTGGCGCAGGTGGCGCTGTGGATAATGACGCGCTGAAGTCCAGCCTTCTGAGCAGCCTTAACGAGCAGCTTCAGGCAAGCTTTGGCTACTCCGGCAGAACCGGAACATCAGCCACCGGAGCAATTGACGCCGAGAACGGTCAGGAATGGTTTTTGCAGGCAGAGTTTGACGCTGATGGAAAAATCAATTTCATTGAGGGCGGTAACGCAGAGGTGACAATCACCGAGAATATCGGCAGCTTTGGTATGTCCGAGGAGGTTGAGTCGGTCAGCTTGTCAACAGCAAGCGTTGTTACCGGCGAGAACTCCGTAAGTGTTTCCATAGGCGGAATTACTAAAAACATCAAGTATAACGGCGTTTCAAGTACATATTATGATACCAAGGACCAGGAGGGCAATGCGGATATTCTTGCGGAGTACAACAGGCTTAAGGAAGCCGCTTACCGTAAGGAAAACAACCTCGGCACAAGCGCAGCCATAGACCAGTCCGCTCTTGATGATTTCTCATATTCCTCTTATGATGCTGCAAAGGCAAAGAATGCCGAGGCGCTTTCGGCAGCGGTAAACAGCGCGTTTGCTGATGAGGGTTATACTTTCAGCATAGACAGCAGCTATGCAATGACCGCAAGCAAGGACGGCAGCAAGGTATCCTTTGACATTCAGTCGGTTACAGGCGGTACGCTTGGCATAACAAAGTCCTCCGCTTCTAACACAATCGGCGCAAAGACAAAGCTTTCCGATTTTGGTATTAAGCCCGATAGCGACGGCAAATACACAATCAATATCAACGGCGTTGATATCAGCGTAGGTGAAAATACCACTGTAAATTCTCTCCTCTCCGCAGTAAACAGCTCAGACGCAGGCGTTACAATGAGTTACTCCGCTCTTACCAACAGCTTTTCCGTTGAGGCTAAGGAGCTTGGCGGCGCAGGCGCGGTTGAGATAACAGGCAATGACTTCACAAAGGCTATCGGTCTTACTGATGACAATGGTGACGAGGTTAATTTCACGCTTGGCACAAACGCTGTTGTTACCGTAAACGGAAAGGAAATGTATCTTAACGGCAACTCCTATACCGTAGACGGCACCACAATTTCCTTTGATGACGAGATAGAGTTTGGCGAAACTTATACAATTGATGTTTCCAAGAACAGTGATGGCGTTAAGGATTTGATTAAGTCCTTTATTGAGGATTACAACCAGCTTATTGAGGACGTTTACGATTATATCGGAACCAAGCCCAAGACTACTTCTGACGGCGATTATTACGAGCCGCTCACAGACGCCGAAAAGGAAGAAATGAGCGAGGACGAGATTGAAAAGTGGGAAGACGCCGCTAAAGTCGGTGTGCTGTATAATGACAGCACAGTAATGAATATCATGTCCAAGCTGCGCACAATGATGTACAGCAGCGTAACGCTTGATGATGGCAGCAGGATTGGTCTGTACAGCATTGGCATAAAGACCTCTGACGATTATTCCGACCACGGAAAGCTTGAGTTTGACGAGGAACGCTTTGATGAGATGTACTCGCAGAACGCCGACGCTATTGCTTCGCTGTTTACCGATTCCGAGCAGGGCATTATGGCCAAGCTTGACAGCGTGCTTGACGGTGCGGTAAAGTCCACAGGTACAAACAAGGGTACGCTTGTGCGCAGGGCTGGCGTTGAGGACTCCTCCACTGTACTGGACAGCACAATTTACAAGGAGATGGAGAGAATACAGAAGCGCATTTCCACGCTGCAGGATAGATATGACGCGCGTGAGGAATACTGGTGGTCTGTGTTTACAAATCTTGAGTCGATGATGTCTGAGCTTAACAGTCAGTCGTCCTCGCTTTCGTCCTATTTTATGTCCTGATATTTATGCAGGCGGCGTTGCACGCGGCGGTTTGGTTCCGCCGCGCAGCAGCCGTCTTAAATTATAACGAAAAGAGTATTTATCAATGTCTAATCCATATTCCGCATATAAAAAGCAGTCGCTTCAGACAATGACTCCCGTGGAAATTATCATCAAGATGTACAGTGAAACAGAGCGCCAGCTCGCCATTGCCGTATGCGCGATTGAAGAAACCAAGGATATAAAGAAAAGTAACGACGCGCTGATAAAAGCACAGGAGATATTGGGCGCGCTGAGAGGCTCGCTTGATATGTCGGTGCCGATATCCAAAAACCTGAACGACTTGTATGCGTTTTTCCAGCAGTGTGCCATGAAAGCTAACATACGCAAGGACGCAACGGAAATCAAGAAAATTATCCCGATGATTGCGGATTTGCGCGATGCATACACGCAGATAAGCCAGATGACCAAGGAAGAAATAGAAGCTCAGGCAAAGAACAACAGCAAAAAGTAATCGGGGGTGCGATATGTCAGAAGAAATCGGCAGCACAGCGGTTTTGGCAGTAATGAACAAAATCTATGATACAATGCTTGAATATGAGGCTGTTACCGATTCCATGGTAAACGCAGACCTTGAGGTGCTGCAAAGCTCCTTGTTCAGGCGCAGCGAGCTGCTTGCGCAGCTTGACGAGCTTAAGCTGCATATGGACAGCATAATTGCGATTGAAGAACCGCCGGAGAAAACGCTGCTTGAAACACTGGTAAAGGGCGGCTATATAAACGCGTCACTTGATGATGAGCATAAGGAAATACAGCTTTTGCAGCGCAACATTGTTATCTGCAAGCAGCGCATTCTTGACAAGGATAAGGTTATCTCAGGGCAGTTCAGAAGCCAGCAGATAGACTCCCGCAGGGAGCTTGAAGCGCTTAAGGCAACCAAAAAGCAGATTGGATATTATAACAGTGCCGTTGTCGGCAGGGCAACCGGCAGGTCGCTTAATAAAAATCTTTGACAGTCGGGCGGTATTGCGGCAAAACGCGGTATCGCCTGAATAGTATAGCGGTTACATATCCGTCCCTTGGGGCGGTACTGATGAGTGGTACAAATCACAAATTGTATTATAAAGCTGTATGCGTTTTGTGCAAAATGACTATTTGCTGCTTAACACGCGGTTGCTTTAGGTTTTGAACTTTGTGAAATATTGACAAAAATTTGATTTGCTTTTTCAAACTTATTCACAACGCTTGAAAATAATTGCGCTTTATTGTATAATTGAAGTAGGATTAAACAATTAGGCGGGCTGTCTTAAAAGGAAATCAGCCTGCACAGCGTATTTTTCGGGCAAAGGGTGATTTTTACAGATGGACGTTTATCTGGCACGGCAGCCGATATTTGATGATGAAAATCGGGTATACGGTTATGAGCTGCTGTACCGCAGCAACGGACAACAGAATAATTATACAGGTCAAAACGGCGATGAATCAACCGCTGATGTGGTTACCAATGCCTTTTTCGGGCTTGATATCCGCGAGGTAATCGGCGGGGGCAAAGCGTTTATAAATTTTACGGGAAATCTGCTTAAGCGCGGTGTACCCAAAATGATATCTCCCGATATCGTGGTGGTTGAGGTGCTGGAAAACCTTATGCTTGACGAGGATTTAATCGCCGCCTGTCAGGACCTTAAGGAGCGCGGCTACACCGTTGCGCTTGATGATTTTGAGTTTAACAATACATACAGCGAGCTTTTCCAGCTTGGCGATATTGTCAAGATAGATTTCCGCATTCCGCAGGAAAAGATAGAGGAAACCGCCTATGTCTGCCGCTACTGCAACAAGATAATGCTTGCGGAGAAAATTGAAACGGCAGAGGAATATGAGTACGCCAAGCGCCTTGGCTGTACCTTTACACAGGGTTATTATTTCGCGCGCCCTACTATTCTTTCAAGAGACAGCGTTGTTCCGCTTTCCATGAGTTTTATGCAGATTATGCAGCTTGTATCTCAGCCAGAGCCAGAAATAAGCGATATTGTGGAGGTCATTTCCCGCGATACTGCGATGTGTCAGCGTCTGCTGCGCCTTATCAATTCGGTCTATTTCGGCGTTAAGAACAGGGTTTCCTCCATCAGTCAAGCGCTTGTTATTCTGGGACTGGATTACCTGCGCGAGTGGGTTTACCTTATGGGAATGCAGCGCATAACACATAACGATAATGTTGAAGCCATGCGCGCTTCGCTTGTTATGGCAAAATTCTGCCGCTGCCTTGCGCTTATGATGCCGGAAACCGCGAGAAACTGCGACTCGTTCTACCTTATGGGTCTGCTGTCAATGCTTGACCACTGCAGGACGGACGATTTGGAGCGCAGGCTTAGCGAGTTCCCCATAACCGAGGATATAAAGGGCGGTCTGCTTGGCAAGGAGGGCATTTACAGTGATGTCTACAAGCTTGCCCTTAACTATCACAGGGGAAACTGGGACGAGGTTGACAAGTTTGCCGCAATGTACCATCTCAGCAGCTCTGAGATATCCGATATGTTTGTCAAATGCGTAAAGGAGTCTGAGGCTCTGAAAATGCTGTAATGCTTAGTGAGGAACAAAATGTCTTTTTTTCTTGATGAAATACAAAGCTGCCTTTGGGATTATCTTAGGGACACTGATAAGAAGATAGTGCTGTACGGCATGGGTGATGGCGCGGAGAAAATCCGCAGCGCGCTGGAAAGCGTCGGCGCTTCGGTTGATGATATAATGGCAAGCGATGAGTTTGTGCGCGGTCACAGCTTTATGGGCGTGCGCGTAAAAAAGCTTTCCGAGATTGAGCAGCTTTACGGCGATAATTTTATAATACTGGTAAGCTTTGGAACGCAGCTTCCGGAGGTTATGGACAGGATATACGATATAGCTTCAAGGCATGAGCTTTACGCACCTAATGTTCCTGTTGTGGGAGGCGGCTTGTTTACGCTTGACTACGCAAGAGAGTATTACAAGGAAATCAAGGCGGCTTATGAGCTGATGGCTGACGAGCAGAGCAGATTTGTTTTTGAAAGCGTTATACGCTACAAGCTAAGCGGTGATATTTCCTTGCTGAAGCAGTGCGAAACTCCGCGTGAGGAAATGTACGACCTGCTGAAGATTGGCACAGAGGAAACATATGTTGACCTTGGCGCATATAACGGCGATACACTGGTGGAATTTCTTAACGAAACCTCCATGAAGTTCAAAAAGCTGTACGCAATGGAGCCAGACCACAAGAATTATCTTAAGCTTAAGCGCAGGCTATATATGATTGGTTCGGGTCTGCTTGAAGCGTACAACTGCGGCGCATGGGACAGCGAAACCACAATGGCGTTCAGCCTTAAGGCGGGGCGCAGCTCCAGAGTCGACGGCGGCGCGCACGGCAGAGAGGTCAAGATGATGAGCGTTGACCATATGCTTCAGGGCGGCGAGGCTTCGTTTATCAAGTATGATGTTGAGGGCAGCGAGGAAAAGGCGCTTTGCGGCTCAAAGCAGACGATAGCGAAATATCGTCCCAAGCTTAATGTTGCGCTTTACCATCGCAACGAGGATATGTTTGCGATACCGCTTCAGATATCTGCGCTTAACCGCAGATACAAGATGTATTTAAGACATCACCCGTATGTTCCCGATTGGGATACAAATTTATATTGCATTTAAGAAATGAGGACTTCCTATGAAGATTGTTGTCGGAATAGTGCTTATTGCGCTGGTTGTCGGCGCGCTGGCGCTTTATCTGGTGCTGATGCTTAACGCGCACGATATGATATTCTGCGGCGATATAATCAACGAGAACGGCAGCAATGCGGACGTTACACGCGTGTATACATCAGACCTTGCCGCAAACGAAACGCTGTCCGAGATAGTGGCGGTGGTAAATTCCGCAGAGGGCAACGATATTTCGGTTGAGGAGCTTACCGTTATACTTGCGGAGTATCAAAGTGTGATATACGCGCCTGTTTTCCTTTTTGACGCAGAGCGGGTTGATAACTCAACCTTTGTGATAACGGGCAGCGTATACAACGGTATCAACGAAAAGGGCGAGCCTGTGGATAACGATTATCTGTTTGATAATCTGCGCCTTAATGTTGTTGTGGATAACGGAATTATTCTTGCGGCGCAGAATGTTTATCCCCCTGTTGAGGATAAAAAGGGCGATGAAGCCTTTGTGCAGAGAAGCAATATTGTAGAGCCGCTGATTACAGATGAGGGTGCGGCAGCCGCGTTTGCCTTTGAGGGAACGGACAGTTTCCGCTTTATTGTAAAAGGCACGGAGGATATTCCAGCTGAAATTACATTTGTGTATACCTATGACGTTGCAACCGAAAATCCGTTGGATTTCACCGGCTTTGAGGACGGCGTGCTTGGCGTGCTTATGAGGATAGCCTATAACGAGGATGGCGAGCTTGAGCCTGACTATGAGCTTGTAAAAAATATAGTGGTTGAAAAGGAAAATAAAAGATAATTGCCGTACCGCACAGCCTTTGTGCGGTATTGTTTTGGTCTGGATACGGAGGAGATTATGGGCTGCAAGCTTTGTCCCAGAATGTGCAATGCCGACCGCAGCCGCGCGGCAGGTTTCTGCGGAATGGGCGAAACCATAAAAGCGGCAAGGGCGGGACTTCACCATTGGGAGGAGCCTTGTATCAGCGGCACACGCGGCAGCGGCGCGGTATTTTTTTCGGGCTGCGTTATGCGGTGCGAATACTGTCAAAACCACGATATAAGCGCGGGCGGCTTTGGCGTGGAGATTACGGAACACCGTCTTGCGGAGATATTTCTTGAGCTTCAGGCGCAGGGTGCGCATAATATCAATCTTGTAAATCCCACGCATTTTGTGCCGCAGATTATAAGGGCGCTGGATATTGCGGGACAGCGGCTTGAAATTCCCGTTGTATACAATACGGGCGGCTATGAGCGGGTGGAAACGCTAAGGCTGCTTTCGGGCTATGTGGATATCTATCTGCCCGATATAAAATATTTTTCGGACGAGGCAGCCAAGCTTTCGCACGCGCCGCATTATTTTGAAACTGCTATGGCGGCAGCAGAGGAAATGCTGCGCCAGACGGGCAGACCTGTTATGGAAAACGGGCTGCTTAAAAAAGGGACGGTTGTGCGGCATATGGTGCTGCCATATCTGTATAAGGATTCGGTCGAGGTTATAAAGCGTGTGGGAGAGCGCTTCGGCGGGGATATACTGTTCAGCCTTATGAACCAGTACACGCCGTTTTACAAGGCAAAGGAAAACCCGCGTCTTAACAGAAGAATAACCACCTTTGAGTACCGCAAGGCGCTTGACGCGGTAATTGAAGCCGGACTTGACGGTTTTATGCAGGAAAAAAGCTCGGCAAAAGAGGAATATACGCCGCTGTTTGATTTAAGCGGACTTTAAGACGGCGCCATTTGGGTTTTGTTGGGTGCCGCCTTAATATTTCAGCGGCATTTTGCTTTACCCCCTTTACAAAATCGAATATTTGTATTAAAATATATCATATGAACCTTGCCGCCGACCATATAAAAACGGTGCGCGGCGTATATTTTGAGAGGAATTTTCAGATTATGAACATATTTGAAGAGCTTAATTTCGGCGTAGACGGCGACAGTATTACGGCGGGAGAGCAATGGTCGTTTCATGCTTTTAAACAGCTTGGCATGAATACGCACCACAATGTCGCAGTGGGCAGTGCGGTCTGGTATAAGCGCAGCATACAGTGCGGCGAAAAAACCGTTGCCACGCAGGATTTCGGCGCGGCGGACTTTGCGGGAATAAGCGATGGCTGGGAGCCTACCGATGACGCGGAGGAGCTTCAGAAGCGCATGAACAACTGTGCCGTTGTGCATATACAGAAATTTCTGCATGAGGTTAAAAGCGGCGCGTATCCCGCTCCCGATATATTCGCTTTTGCAATGGGCACAAATGACAGCGCGGAGTGCTACGGAAGCGCTGAAAAGGCTCTTACGGGCAAAAGTCTTGAAAACAACGAAAGCATAGACCTGTTTACAACGGCAGGGGCAATGCGCTGGTGCATACAGACGATACTTGAAAGCTTCCCTGAGTGCCGCGTGTTTGCGCTTGCTCCCTTACAGACGGCAAATCCTCAGCACAATGCGGCAACGCTGAAGCAGCTTGAGGTAATGCGCACCGTATGCCGCGGAATGTCTGTGCAGATGATAGACTGCTTCAGCGGCAGCGGAATATGTGAGAAGTTTGAGGTGGAGGGCGGTACAGGCAGATATCTTCGCGATGGACTTCACCCGCACGAAAAGGGTCAGCGGCTTCAGGGTGCGTTTGCCGCAAAGGAGATAAGAAACAACTATTTTTGATGTTATTAAGGAGATAGCCAATGGAGTTTCCGTCAGAACTTAGGCTTGCAGCAGAACGGCTGCTTGCGGGGCAGGATATAAAAGCCATGACAGCCTCGGCGGAGGGCATTTCAAAACGCTACCGCAGCGAGAGCGGCACGGGCAAAAGCCTTGTAAGCAGCGGACGCGATACTCTTGCATATGCGGCGGTGAGAATGCCCGCAACATTCGGTGCGGTAAGCAGGGCGCTTGGGCTGACAATGCAGCGCTGCAATGAGGAGATATCCTCGGTTCTTGATGTGGGCGCGGGTACAGGCGCGGCAAGTCATGCGGCGCAGCTGGTTACAGGCTGCGAGAATATCACCTGTATAGAGCGCGAGGACAGCATGATTTCCATTGGAAAACAGCTTATGCAGGCGCGCGGGATTTCGGCGCGGTGGATAAAGCGCGATATTTCCTTGGCGGATTTTGACGAAAAAGCCGACCTTGTGCTTAGCAGCTACTGCCTTAACGAGCTTTCGCCGCTATCCAGGGAAAAAGCGGTGCAGCGGCTGTGGAACGCGGCGGAAAAGCTGCTTGTTATTGTTGAGCCGGGAACTCCGGAGGGCTTTGGGCAGCTTTGCGCGGCGAGAAAGCAGCTTATTGCTATGGGCGGTTTTGTTGCAGCGCCTTGCCCGACAAACGGAGAATGTCCGCTTCCTGCTGATGATTGGTGTCACTTTACGGCAAGAATAGCGCGTACAAGGCTTCACAAGCAGCTAAAAGGCGGCGAAGCTCCCTATGAGGACGAAAAATTCTGCTTTATTGCGGTATCGCGCACCGAAGCGGTCGGCGCGGCAAGAATAATCCGTCACCCCAAAATAGAAAGCGGTAGGATAACGCTGCGCCTTTGCACCGCCGAGGGAATATGCGACAAGCTTGTAACAAGGAAAAATCCGCTGTTCAAAGCGGCAAGGAAATCCGACAGCGGCGACAGCTTTGACGAGATTCTGGGAGATATTTAAGTGGAAATAATCGTAGTTTATACGGCAGGAACGGAGTTTTCGCGGCTAGAGAAATATCTTGGCTGTGTTTCGGCTGCAAGGAAAAGGATTGTGCTGAAAAAATCCTCGGACGAGGGCAGGGTTCAGTCGCTTGCAGCGGCGCTTCTTGTGCGAAGCGAGCTTTCAAGACGGCTTGATACACCAATAAAAGCAATTTCGTTTGAAATAGGCGCACACGGAAAGCCTTACATAAGAGGGGGCGGGGCGCAGTTTTCTGTTTCCCACACAGCGGGTGCGGTATGTGCTGCGTTCTCTGATGGTGATACGGAAATAGGCGTTGATATAGAGCGCCGCGACCGCAGGGTAAGCGGCAGGCTTAAGGAACGCACATTAAGCCGTGACGAGCTTGCACAGTGCGCCGCCGATAAGGATTTTCTGCGTATGTGGGTGAAAAAGGAAGCGTTTCTGAAGCGCAGCGGAATAGGTCTTGCCACTGTTATATACGGCGTGGATACCACAAAGCTTAAAGATATTGAGGCGTATGATTGCGGAGAATATTTTATAGGCTGCGCGGGCATGGCCGCCGAAAGCGCCGTAATAACCGTTCTTCCGCTTGACGAGCTTTTGCGGCGGTTTGATTAGCATATTTTCCTTGCATTTACAGGGAATTTTTTGAAGGCTTGACAAGTATCTTTAATTGTGCTATAATTAAGCCACGATCTGAAAGGCAGGTGAATGATATGAGAAATTTAACAAACCGTAACGGGGATATCTGTCATTCGCATTTTTGTGCTTAGCGCTCGGTGTATATGATAAAACCAAAGTGTTCCTGTTATGGGGAACACTTTTTTATGATATAACCCGAAAATAAAATTTCACAAAGCCTGCAAATCAAGTCGGGATTTATTGAACG
>CAZLBL010000024.1:0-28278 GCA_964557825.1 uncultured Ruminococcus sp. | reverse complement strand
TGGGTACAGTGGATTTGTGGTTGAGGTGGAAAAGTAACGCTCCCGCGAATTTGTGATTTATAGCAACGCCGCCCCGTGGGAGTGACCATGGGGCGGTGTTGCCGTTTTTAGAGGTAAAATCGTGTTGCATTTCGTGTTGCATGGGCGCTCAAAAATAGCTTTTTGTTCATGTTTTTGGCGGCTGCATGAACGGAAATACAATTCCATAAAGCAAGAGAAAACCGCGCTGTTAAGCCATTTGTGGCAACAGCGCGGTTTTCTCTTGTTTTTTAATATGGAGCTGGGAATGGGACTCGAACCCACGACCTGCGCATTACGAATGCGCTGCTCTACCAACTGAGCTATACCAGCAGATAATTAAACAGCCACAGGAAGAACCTTGCGAAAACTGCTTGCAAAAAACCATAATATGTGTTATACTGAAGTATATCGCAGATAGCGTATCAAATACAACAACAAGACTATTATAATCTTTTTTTTTCGTTTTGTCAAGTATAAAAGAGGAGTTTTTTTCAAATGGGCAGAAAAATTGCTGGGGGCTTCGGCATTTTCGTGTGTGTAATGCTGTTTGTGCTTTGCGTATTTATGTTGGCTGTGTCGGTTACCTTCGGGTCTGAGGGGCTTGTGGGTGCGTTCGGATACAATCTGTACCTGTGCGGGCATTCGGATTTTGAGGGATTAAGCAGCGGCGCCGCCGTTATAGTGGAACAGTGTGAGCCTTATGACCTTACCGAGGGTAACCTTATCCTCTACACTGCTTCTGATAATCCGAACAGCTCTGACAGCGGGGAGCCAATCCTTGCATACCTTGAAGCCTATGAAATGAGCGATGGTGTGTATACTCTTACCGTTTCAGACGCAAATGGCATTCAGAGCAGAATAAGCGAGCGTGCGCTTGTGGGCAAAGCAGGCTGGAGCAGTCCCGCACTTGGCATGATTATCAGCTTTATCATTTCTCCGTGGGGAGTCTGCGTTATGGCGGTGCTTCCATGCCTTGCGCTTATTCTGTACAGCGTGCTTAAAGCCGCCGCAGACGACCGCCCGCTTCCTGAGGTTGTCCCGCAGCTTAAAAATTCCCCGCCCGAGGAAAAAGCACCTGCTGCGGCGCTTGGCGTAAAGGCTGACGGCAATGCACAGTATACCAGAACAACATCAGCAAAGCCATCACAAACGGCTGACAGTGTTTTATTTACCTATAACGGTGCGCGGAAATCTCCCGCAGCAATGAAACCGTCCGCACCTGCGCAGTCCCCAAAAACCGCGCCTGCGGCAATGAAGCCGTCAGCGCCTGCGCCCGAACCCCCAACAGATAAGCCGAAATCCGACAGCGCACAGCAGGGCGCAGTTCCCGCTTCCGTTGCGGCAAGGCGTTATTTGGACAACGCAGTAGGCGCGCAGAAAAAGCCTGCTTCCACAGCGCCAAAAGCGGTTGAAGCCGCGGCAAAGGTAAGCGCTGCTACTGCGGAACTTCCCCAAATCCCCAAAAAGAAAAAATCCGACGCGTTCTTCGCGCAGAGCAGCGCCCCGCAGATTGGCAGACCCGCCGACCCGCGCAGCCGCGCCGTTATCGAGCTTGAAGACGCGCTGGCTTCCGCCCATGATAAAAAGGAGCAGCCAAAGAAAAACGCCGAGCCGACAGGCAGGCGCAGCGCAGATATAATCGCCGCCAAGGCGCGCGGCGAACTGACTGCCGAGGACGACGACAGCCGCGACAGAAGCCGATACGAGGTTGACGATATACTGGCGGGCATCGACCGCCGCCATAAATCGTGAAAAAGCTTGCGGCAGCAGCGGCGGTTGTGGGTGTTGCCCTTGCGGCGGTTTTTGCCGCGCTTTCAGGCGGGCATTGGGATATAGCGGCAGTTGTCGCGGCGTTTCTGTGCTGCGTTCCGTTTTTTGTGGGATTTGAAAGCCGCACTCCCATGGCAAGGGAGGTTGTACTGGTTGCGGTTATGACGGCGTTTTCAGCCGCAGGAAGAATTATATTCGCGGCGATACCGTTTTTCAAGCCCGTCACCGCCATTGTGATTATCTCCGCAATGTATTTCGGACAGCAGGCAGGCTTTATGATTGGCGCAATGTCCGCGCTTATCTCCAACATCTACTTCGGGCAGGGCGCATGGACGGTGTTTCAGATGCTTTGCTGGGGAATTATAGGCTTCACCGCAGGAGTTATCAACAAACGCGGTCTGCTTGCAAAGCCGCTGCCGCTTTGCATTTGCGGAGTGCTTTCGGGCGCGCTTTATTCTGTTGTTATGGACGTATGGACGGTTCTTGCAGCGGACGGCGGCTTCAGCACCGCGCGGTGGCTTGCGGCGCTTATCTCGGCGCTTCCGATAACCATTTGCTACTGCGTTTCAAACGCGGTATTCCTTATGATATTAAGAAAACCGCTTGGCAGCAAGCTCAAGCGGCTTAAGATAAAATTCGGCGTGTTCTGTCAAGACTGATACACACGGCAATAACTTAACGAAAGGCATAAAACAATGGCAAAGCATTACAAACTTAACATCAAAAAAAATACGCAGCATGAGGACAGATTTTCCAAGAAATGCGGTTTGTTCCGCCGCTACATATGCAGCAAAAGCGCGGGAATTGCTGTGCTTGTGCTGGAACTGCTGTCGCTTGCGCTTACCTCGGTATTTTCGCTTTGTATCGGTATTCTTGGCGCGTCCTTTCAGGCTTCGCAGTATGCCGCCGATTTTGCGCAGCTTGACGCGGAGCAGACCTTTGCCCTGCGCATAGCTAACCTTGTAATCCCAGGAAATTATCTGTGGCTTATCTCATCAATAGTTTTCGTTGTGGGAACGCTGACGCTTATCCTTGGCTTTTCACGAATTGCTTCAATAATCCACGGCGCGGCAACCGTCTGTCTTTTTATCGGCTATAACATGATAATGCAGGCGCATGAGCTTAGGGGAGCAACCGCAAACCCCGCTTCCATCATGCTGCCCAACATCTTTATTTTTATCATATCTGTTGGTATCGCGCTGCTTGTAAATTTCCCCAAGTGGCTGGACAAAAAACACGAAAAGGACAGCGCAGTTGCGCCTTCCATACTTTCAGACAAGGAGGACTGACACCATGGCTTCAATAATTTCTGAGGATATCCGCTTCCACTTGAAAACAAAAACGGGCGATGTGGGAAGATATGTTATTCTCCCCGGCGATCCCGGCAGAGTTCCCATAATAGCCGCAAAACTTGAAAACGCGCAGCTTATCGCGCAGAACCGCGAGTACACCACCTACACCGGCTATCTTGACGGCGTAAAGGTAAGCGTATGCTCGACCGGCATAGGCGGCGCTTCCGCAGCAATAGCAGTGGAGGAGCTTATCATGTGCGGCGCAGACACATTTATCAGGGTAGGCACAAGCGGCGGCATGGATTTGAAAGTATCGGGCGGTGACCTTGTGGTTGCCACTGCGGCAGTGCGCAGCGAGGGCACAAGCCACGAATATCTCCCTGACCACTACCCCGCCGCTGCAAGCTTTGAGGTTGTGCGCGCCCTTAAGGACGCAGGCGACGAGCTTTCCACAGATGAAGACGGCAACCGCTGCCACGCGGGCGTAGTGCACAGCAAGGATAATTTCTACGGCGAAATAGACCCCGCCACCACCTGCGTTGCACACAGGCTGTCGGACGCATGGGATTCTTATGTAAAATGCGGCTGCCTTACCTCCGAGATGGAGGCTGCGGCTATCTTTTCAGTGGCGCAGGTAAGGGGCGTGCGCGCGGGCGCGGTGCTTACCGCGCTGTGGAATGTGGAGCGCAGCAATGCGGGACTTCCCGACAAGAAATGCGAAAGCAGCGAGCGCGCGATAGATTGCGCTGTCGGCGCGATAAAGCGCCTTATTAAGCTTGACAAGGCGGCTGAGTGATGTTCGATACGGTGCTGTTTGACCTTGATGGAACGCTTACCAATCCGTTCGAGGGGATAACGGGCGGGGTTCTGTACGCATTGAAGCGGCTTGGTTATGCACTGCGGTTCTTTGTAGTTTTGGAAACCGAGAGGAATTTGAAAGTCACGCAGCGGAATATATATGCAGCGATTTGTTTGAAGTTAAAAAGCTGCTTAATTGCTGATAAGTAAAGTTGTTAAAAAAGCGGGAAAATAACTTAGGCAGGGGACTTTACTATTCAGCAAGGATACGCCGACAAATGATAGATGGAATATTTTAATGCGTCCGCGCTTAAACCCGATTTACGCCGACAATTTTACGCCAAGCCCGAACTGTCGGCAGATGGCACTCTATCTCTACAAAAGCAATGCAATTCACAAAAAATCACGGGAAGCCGAAGCTGCCCGTGATTTTTTTATTTATCCTGCCGATTTTGCTTTAAGCCGCTTCTGCGGCAAAATCAGCATCGCCGTTATTTCAGAAGCGGGACACGGCTTGCTGTACAGATAACCCTGTGCCAGATCACAGCCGATTTCAGTAAGGAACTTGTTCTGCGCGCTGGTTTCAACGCCCTCAGCAAGAACAATCAGCTTCATAGCCTTGCCAAGATCCACAATAGCACCCGTAATCTGTTTGGAAACATCGTTTTCATCAATATCACAGACAAGGCTGCGGTCTATTTTAAGAATATCAAGCGGAATTGTTTTAAGCGAGCTAAGAGAGGAATAACCGCTGCCAAAATCGTCCATGGAAACGCTTACGCCCATGCTGCGGATATCTCTAAGCACGTTTACCGTACGCTCTATATCCTTCATCGCCATGGTTTCCGTAACCTCAATTTCCAGAAGCTGCGGGGGCAGTCCCGTTTCATTCAGCACATTCTTCACGGTAGAGATAATGTCCGTACAGTAAAACTGCGCCTGCGACATATTTACAGAAATCTTAACCGCAGGAAGCCCGTCATCAAGCCATTTTTTGCACTGCTCACAAGCGGCGCGAAGCCCCCACTCGTCTATTTTTGTGATAATACCCGTTTTCTCCGCAAGCGGGATAAACTCGGCAGGCGAAACAAAACCCTTTGTGGGGTGATGCCAGCGTATCAATGCCTCAACGCCCATAATCTCGCCCGTGCCAAAGCTTATCTTGGGCTGATAGTACAGCTCAAACTCGCCCTTATCAAGCGCAGAGAGCATTTCGGTGCGCATAAACTCTTCCTCAACAAGACGCTGCTCCATATCCGCAGTAAAATATGTCACCCTGCCCTGCTGCTTAGACATAAGGCAGAGATTTGCCTTGCTGAACATTGTATACACATCATCGCAGCCATCATAAGTGACTACTCCCGTGTAAAAATCCACGCGGTGCAGCGGCGAAGCCTTGGCAAAAGCCTCGTTAAGTTCCTCGCGGAACGCCCTGATAAACATATCAATCTCGCCGATTGTGTTGTAGTTTACAAAAACCGCTATATCGTCCGTATCGGTTCTGCCGCAGGGATACCTGCCGTCCGAAAGCACCTGTGCGCATCTGGCGAACCGCTTAACCACATCATCAGCAGCGGAGTTGCCAAAAAGTGTGCTTACCCTGCCAAAGCCGTCAACATCGTAAATGACAAGTGCCGTTTTCTTGCCGGCATTATTGCTGTCATGCAGGAATTTCTCGCCCTCACGAAGAAAACGGTCGCGGTTATACAGACCTGTAAGGCTGTCAATCCCGTTACCTGCTGCGGATTTTCTTATATGCAGTATATAAATCACAGCGGCAACAAAAGCCACAGCCAAAACCGCAATCAGTATATATTCAAGCACGTTTTCGCCTCCCTGTAATAACGGCAATGCGCCAACAAAACCACGCACTGCCACTTACATTTATTTTAACACAAACCCCGCCAAAAAACAAGCAAAAAAATGTCAATATTGCACATTTTATAAAAAACGGCGCATATTTTGGTCATTTTGACAATCAGCGCCGTTATTTTGAAGCAATTATGATTGTAATTTTTGTTTGTTTTTGCAGCGAAACCGTGATAACTTAGGCAAGATGTCCCCCGCCTCTTAGGCGGCGGGTTCCATTTACCATTCAGTAGGGGATACAATCCCCTACTGAATGGCAGGTTGGCAAAGCCAACCCTTGCCACGTTAAATGACGGGGCAAGCCCCTTATTGAATACACAAAAACTCCCGCGCGTTTCTGCACGGGAGTATTCTGCGGAATTACTGGTTATCCTCGATATACTTAACGATATCGCCGACTGTCTTGATGTTCTCAACCTGATCCTCGGGAACTTCAACGTCAAACTCGTCCTCAATGCTCATAACAAGGTCAACAACGTCGAGAGAATCTGCGCCGAGGTCGTCTGTGATTGACGAGGTTTCCTTTATTGCGTCCTCCTCAACATCAAGCTGCTCGGAAATAAGCTTCTTTACTTTTTCAAATACCATGGTATAAACCCTCCATATTATTTGTCACAATATTGCTGTGACAGTTCATGTAATATTATAAAGCATAACTCTAAAATAATCAATATCAAAAAGTTAAAATTTACACGTTATTTTTCACAAACTTATTCGGCAAACATACCAATTTTTCTAAATTTGTGATAACGCTGCTCCAAAAGCAGGTCAATTTCCGTGTCCTTCAGACGGCAGACGGTATCCACCAGATACTCGTACAAATTATCCGCCATCATTGCTTTGTTGTTATGCGCGCCGCCGTCAGGCTCAGAAATAATCTTGTCGCACACGCCGAAATCCGCAAGGCTTTCCGCCGTGATTTTAAGCAACTCGCACGCCTCTTTCTCCTTGGTGCCGTCCTTCCATAGTATGGAAGCCGCACCCCTTGGGGAGATTACGGAATACAGCGCGTTCTCCAGCATTGCCAGCTCATCGCAAACCGCAAGCGCAAGCGCGCCGCCGCTGCCGCCCTCGCCCAGAATAACCGAAATAATCGGGGTTTTAAGCGTCATAAACTCGGCAAGATTTTTCGCGATGGCCTCGCCCTGACCGCGCTTTTCCGCCTCAACACCGCAGAATGCACCTGGGGTGTCCACAAGGCAGATTATGGGTCTGTGGAACTTTTCCGCCTGCTTTGCAAGGCGCAGCGCCTTTCTGTAACCCTCCGGGTGGGGCATGGAGAAATTGGACTTCTTGTTTTCATCAAGATTTCTGCCCTTTACCTGCGCGATAACCGTAACCGCAGTATCGCCAAGATAGCCTATTCCGCCGATTATCGCCGCGTCATCACCGTAAAGGCGGTCGCCGTGGAACTCCATAAAGCGTGTAAACACTGCGGGGATATAGTCGTTTACCGTGGGGCGGTCCTTATGGCGGATTATTTCAAGCCTTTCGCAGGCTGTAAACTTGCTCATCTGCCCGTACCCTCCTTAGGAAAACCGTGTAATTTAAGGATATTGGAAACCCTTCTTCTCATCATGCCGCGCTCTACAATCATATCTACAAAGCCGCACTCCTGCAAAAACTCCGCCGACTGAAAATCATCGGGCAGCCGCTGGCGTATCGTATCTTGAATAACCCGCCTGCCCGCAAAGCCGATAAGCACCTTAGGCTCGGCAAGGATAATATCGCCAAGGCTTGCAAACGAAGCGGTAACGCCGCCTGTTGTGGGGTCTGTCATAACCGTGATATACAAGCCGCCCGCGTCGCTGTGGCGCTTAACCGCGCCGCTTGTTTTCGCCATCTGCATAAGGGAGATAATACCCTCCTGCATTCTGGCGCCGCCGGACGCGGTGAACATGACCACGGGCAGCCCCTTTTCGGTCGCATACTCAAACGCGCGGGTTATTTTTTCGCCCACAACGCTGCCCATGCTTGCCATCATGAAATGGCTGTCCATCACGCCGATAACGCAGCGGTAGCCGCGTATTGTACATTCGCCCGTCTTAATGGCGTCATTCATGCCAACCTGCTCCGAAAGCTTCTCCACCTTGTCCTCATACTTCGGGAAGCCTATGGGATTAAGCGAGCGCAGGTTATCGTCAAGCGGAACAAAACTGCCCTTATCGGCGGTAAGGTCTATGCGCTCCTTCCATGTAAGGCGGGAGTGATAGCCGCACTTCGGGCAGACCTTAAGCGCGTGGATAAACTCCTCATTATAAATAACATTGCCGCAGCGCGGGCATTTAAACAGCAAATCCTCAGGGATTTCAACGCCCTTGCTTTCCTCGGCGGTCTGCGGCTGCTCATCGCCAAAGCGCGCCTTAACCACCTTAAATAAATCTTCAAGTGCCATTCAGCTTAATCCCCCATTACGTTTTTCCTGTTAAGGAAACCTATATCGAAATTGCCGTTCTCAAAATCCTCGTCCCTCAAAAGGCAAAGCTGAAAATCTATGTTGGTGTCAACGCCCTCTATTATAAATTCCGAAAGCGCAACGCGCATTTTCATTATCGCTTCTTCCCTTGTGGGCGCGCAGACAAGCATTTTGCCAATCATACTGTCATAGAACGGAGTAATCTCATAACCCGCGTAAATCGCACTGTCTATACGCACACCGAAGCCGCCCGGAACGTGCAGCGACTTTATTTTTCCGGGACACGGACGGAAGCCGTGACGCGGATCCTCTGCGTTTATACGGCACTCAATAGCGTGACCTATCAGCTTTACATCGTCCTGTGTAAACCACAGCTTTTCGCCCGCCGCTATGCGTATCTGCGCCTTTACAAGGTCTATGCCCGTCACAAGCTCGGTTACGGGGTGTTCCACCTGTATCCTGGTGTTCATTTCCATAAAATAGAAGTTGCGGTCCTTATCCACAAGGAATTCAATTGTTCCCGCGTTCTGGTAACCGCTTACCCTTGCCGCCGCAACAGCCGCGCTGCCCATGCGTGCGCGCAGTTCCTCTGTCATGATGGGGCTGGGACTTTCCTCCAGCACCTTCTGATTTTTGCGCTGAAGCGAACACTCGCGCTCGCCAAGGTGGACAACATTTCCATGCTCGTCCGCAAGCAGCTGAATTTCAACGTGGCGCGGATTTACTATAAACTTCTCGATGTATACATCGCCGTTGCCAAAGCAGGCGATAGCCTCCTGCTGAGCCGCAGCGTACTTTGCTTCAAGCTCCTCCTCGCGCTCAACAAGGCGTATGCCGCGGCCGCCGCCGCCCGCCGTTGCCTTAACCATCACGGGATAACCGATTTCAGCGCAGATTTCCCTTGCCTGCTCAAGCGTTTCAACCACGCCGTCAGACCCCGGCACAACCGGCACCTCCGCAGAAGCCATGGTTCTTTTGGCGTTAGCCTTGTCGCCCATTGCTTCCATAACCTCGGGGGAAGGGCCTATAAACTTAATTCCGCATTTTTCGCACAGCCGCGCAAAATCCGCGTTCTCCGAAAGAAATCCGAAGCCAGGGTGAATTGCCTCTGCATGAGTTATCTCGCACGCGGCAAGCAGCGCCTGCGTGTTAAGATAGCTGTCCTTTGCGGCGGCAGGACCTATGCACACGGCTTCGTCCGCAATCTGCGCATGAAGCGCGGATTTATCAGCAGTGGAGTACACCGCAACAGTTTTTATTCCAAGCTCGCGGCAGGCGCGCATAATTCTTATGGCTATCTCGCCGCGGTTTGCTATAAGTATCTTATTAAACATTGTAATGTGTCAACTCCGGATAAGAATTAGGCTTCGGGCGCAGGGTCTGCAACCGCAAAGGAAATCTCGGCGGTAACCACCTTTTTGCCGTTTACCGTGGCAACAGCCTTGCCAAAGCCGATAGGACCCTTTTTGCCAATCATGTCAACGTGAAGCTCAAGCGTATCGCCGGGCTTTACCATGCCGCGAAAACGCGCCTTGTCTATCCCCGCAAAAAACGCAAGTTTTCCCTTGTTCTCAGGCTGCACAAGCACGCAGACCGCGCCTGCCTGCGCCAGCATTTCAATCATCAGCACACCAGGCTGTACAGGCTGACCGGGAAAATGTCCCTTAAACCAGTATTCATCGGGGTGCAGATACTTTTTGGCTGTAACGCTTACACCCGGCTCAAGCTCCGTAACCTCGTCAATAAGCAGAAATGGGTCGCGGTGGGGGATTATTTCTTTTATCTGTTCAAGATTTAATGTCATGGCGGCTCCTTATTCTATACGCATAAGCTTCTGACCGTATTCAACCGCGTCGCCGTTATTTACATAAATTTCGGCAACCCTGCCGCTGAAATCGCTGTTAAGTTCGTTCATAAGCTTCATGCTCTCTATAATGCAAACAACGTCGCCCGCGTTTACGGTATCGCCAACTCTTACAAAGGGGGCTTTATCGGGCGAGGGTGCGGAATAGAACGTGCCGATAATCGGCGAGGTGATAATGTTTCCGCTGACGCTTTCGGGCGCTGCGGCAGTAGCTGCTGCGGGTGCAGGCACAGGAGCAGACGCGGTAGGCATACCCACGGGAGGCATCGGCGGCATCGGCGGCGGGCAGCGTCTGCCCTCAATCACTATGTCGATATCCTCGGTGCTGATTTTTATTTTGGAAAGGTCGTTGTCCTTTACTATTTTAGCAAGCGCTTCTACGCACTCTATGGTGTTTTCGATAACAGTTTCTTTTTCCTTAACGCTCATGGTATCAGTTCCTTTCTCAATCGTTTACAGGCTTCATGCAAATACAGCCGTTATGACCGCCGAAGCCAAGCGAGTTGCTCAGCGCGCCAGTGATAACCATATCGCGCGCACCCTCTGTAACATAGTCAAGGTCGCACTCGGGGTCGGGCGTGCGGCAACCTCTTGTCATATGCACCTTGTTGTTCTTAATGGACAGGGCGGTAACAACCGCCTCAACGCCGCCCGCAGCGCCAAGCAGGTGTCCCGTCATGGATTTTGTGGAATTTACGGCAATGTTCCTTGCGTGTTCGCCAAAGGCAAGCTTTATCGCCTTGGTTTCGGTTTTGTCGTTCATCACAGTGGAAGTGCCGTGCGCGTTGATATAGTTGATTTCTTCGGGCTTCATTCCCGCTTCCTCATAAGCAAACTGCATTGCCTTTGCGCCGCCGATTCCATCGGGGTCGGGGCTTGTTTCATGATGGGCGTCACAGGTTGAGCCATAGCCGCATATCTCTGCGTAGATTTTAGCGCCCCTTGCCTTTGCGTGCTCATACTCCTCAAGCACAAGGATACCGCAGCCATCGCCAAGGACAAAGCCGCTTCTCTCCGCGTCAAACGGCGTGGAAGCCCTGTCAACGTCCTGCGAGCGTGTAATAGCGTGCATATTATTGAACGCCGCGTAGCAGAAGCCGATATCGCTGTGCTCCGTGCCGCCCGCAACCGCAGCGTCAAGATAGCCATGCTTTATGGAGCGGAACGCCTCGCCTATCGCCTGCGTTCCCGACGCGCAGGCTGTGGTTACACAGAAATTGCTTCCCTTGAAGCCTGTGCGGATTGCCACAATTCCCGCCGCCATGTTGCCAATCATCTTGGTGATGGTGAAAACCGATACCTTTCTGTTGCCCTTGTTGTGGTAGGTAAGAATTTCCTCCTCGGTGGTCGCAATACCGCCGATACCGCTGCCTATAACCGTGCCCACACGGAACGGGTCAAGGTCCTTAAAATCCGTGCCCGCGTCCTTAAGCGCGTTCATTGCGGCGTATACCGCGTACTGGACTATAACATCGTTTCTGCGAAGTTCCTTTTTGTCGAAATACTCAGAAGCGTCAAAATTCTTAACCCTTGCAACAACGCCGAGTGTTTCTGTATCCTGATCCTCAAACCACGGCTTAAGCTCAAAGCCGTGCCTGCCCGCCATAAGGCTGTCCCAAAGTTCTTCAACCGTGTTGCCGCAGGGCGTTACCGCGCCAAGTCCCGTAATTACAACTCGTCTTTCCATCAAACGAAAATCCTCCGATATAATTCATAAAATAAACTGCCATAAATTGCACATTGCGCCAACAAAGCGCAAGCGTGCTTATCGCGCCAGACCTCCAAGAATGGGGAGAAGTGCGTGGCTGCAAGGAAGCGGTGCTGCGGCTAGGCTTTGTGCCTGCCACAGTGCCGCTGACGCCGCAGACGCGCGCTTATCACCATTCTTACATACTTAAGCCACCGCTGATTTCTATTACCTGTCCTGTTACATAAGCCGAATCATCGCTGCAAAGGAACGATACAACGCCCGCGACCTCCTCGGGCTGACCGTAGCGCTTCATGGCAATCATCTGAAGCATAGCCGCCTTCTGCTCGTCCGTCAGCTTGTCGGTCATGGGAGTCTGAATAAAGCCGGGGGCAACCGCGTTGCAGGTAATGCCGCGGCTGCCAAGCTCTTTGGCGGTGGTTTTGGTCATTGCGATAACCGCGCCCTTTGAGGCGGAATAGTTAATCTGCCCAGGGTTTCCGTAAAGACCCGCAACAGAAGCAAGATTTACAATCCTGCCGCTTCTCTGGCGCATCATAACAGCGCCGCAAAGCTTCGTCATGTTGAATACGGACTTCTGGTTAATGCGGATAACCATGTCGTATATCTCCTCGTCCATGCGCACCATAAGACCGTCGCGCGTAATGCCCGCATTGTTGATAAGAATATCAACCGTGCCGAACTCCGCCTTGACCCACTTTACCATAGCCTCGCACTGCGCATAGTCCGAAACGTCCGCAGCATAACACTCCGCCCTTACGCCAAAGGCGCGGCATTCCTCCGCGACCTGAGTACCCGCAGTATCAAGCGTTTCCTGTGATACATCGTTGATAACAACATTGCAGCCGTCCTTGGCAAGCCTTTTTGCAATGGCTGCGCCGATGCCGCGCGCCGAGCCTGTGATTATCGCTGTTTTTGCCATTTTTCAGTTCCTTTCCAGAAATAAAATCAGATGTCCATAATTATTGCGCCGTAGGTAAGACCTGCGCCAAAGCCTACAAAGCATATTCTCATGCCGCTTTTAAGCCTGCCGTCCTTTCTAAGCTCGTCCAGTGCAAGCGGAATGCAGGCACTGGAAATATTCCCGTATTTGTGGATATTCTTGAACACCTTGTCGGGCGATATCCCAAGCATATCCGTTGCCTTGTCGATTATGCGCAGATTTGCCTGATGCGGAATAAGCAGATCTATATCGTCAATGGTACACTGCGCCTTGTCAAGAACCGTGCGCACCGCGTTGTTCATTGCGTTTACCGCAAATTTGTACACCGCATGACCGTCAGACTGGAGATAGTGCCGCTTGTCCTCGGTATCAAAGCGGTTTTCGTAGAATGCGTCAATATCCCCGTGCCATGGGCAGTTGGGAACATAGTTCACCTTGCAGTACAGCGCCTTGAAATCATCTCCCGCCGCGCCAAGCGTGGTGCAGCACAGTCTGTCCGCGCCAGAAACAACAGCCGCGCCCGCGCCGTCACCGAAAAGTATGCACATGGTGCGGTCAGTGTAATCAAGGTGAGTTGACAGCCTTTCGGTTGCAACAATCAGTATCTTCATGGAGGGCGTAACCGCAAGATATTTCTGCGCGATATCAAGCGCTGAAATAAAGCCTGTGCAGGCGCTGTTTATATCAATGCACGCCGCATTGACCGCGCCTGTTTCGCGCTGAACAAGGCAGGAAGCCGAGGGATAGAAAAAATCGGGCGTGCAGGTGGAAACCAGTATAAGGTCTATATCCCCCGCGCTGACGCCTGCGTCTGCAAGCGCGCTTTTCGCCGCCTGCGCGCCCATGTAGTAGTTGGGCTTGTCGGTGGAAATGCGGCGCTGCTTTATGCCTGTGCGCGGCGTTATCCACTCGTCCGAGGTGTCCAGTATCTCGGCAAATTTATCGTTATCTGCCACAAAATCGGGAATATAGCTGCCCGTTCCGAGAATATCTATTCCGTTCATTAAAAAACTCCTTGATTTTATTTACATTATAATGTATAATATATTCTTGCAGGATAAATTCCCGAAGAATGGTAAAACCTGTTATTGTGCAGTGGACATAATTCCCCACAAAACATACCATTTAATATTTTACCCTATTATTGCCTGTTTGTCAACCGTTTCGCAATGATTTTATTCACTAAAGTGACAAAAAGTCGATTTTTGTGTATCATACGCGGCTTATCAACGCGCAGCAGGGGCAGAAAATCATTGAATTATGGAGGTATATTTCTATGAAAACCGTATTTTTATTCTCAGGACAAGGCTCACAGTACCCCGGCATGGGTGCGGAGCTTGCGCAGAGATATTCCGCAGCAAAGCAGATTATCGAGTGCGGCTCGGATATCATGGGCTTTGATATAATGAAAAAGATGGCAGAGGCTTCACCGGAGGAGCTTTCGCAGACAAGGCTTTCACAGCCCGCAATTTTCACAGTCTCTCTTATCGCGCTGACTGCCGCCCGCGAAAACGGCATAGATAACTGCGCCGTGGCGGGTCACTCTCTCGGCGAATATGCTGCGATGTACGCAAGCGGTATGCTCTCCCTTGAGGACGGCTATAAGGCTATAAAGCTGAGAAGCGAGGCAATGGCAAAGGCAGCGGAGGCAACGGGCGGCGCAATGGCAGCAATCCTGCGCAGCGACAACGAAACTATTGAAAAGGTCTTATCCGAAGTGAACGGCTTTGCCGCCCCCGCAAACTACAACAGCCCCGAACAGACCGTTATCGCAGGCGAAACCGCAGCGATAGACGAAGCCATAGAAAAGCTTTCCGCGCTTAAAGCGCGCTGCGTAAAGCTTGCGGTTTCGGCAGCTTTCCACACAAAGCTTATGGCAGGCGCGGCAGATGAGTTCAAAACGGCTGTCAGCGGCTTCAATTTCAGCGCGCCGGGCTGCGATTTCTACTCCAACCTTTACGGCAAAAAGCTTGAGGACTTCTCGGATATGCCCGCTTACCTTGCAGCGCATATCTGCTCCCCTGTTAAATTCGTGGACGAAATGAACGCAATGAACAACGCAGGCATAGAAGCCTACGTTGAACTTGGGCCCAACAAGGTGCTGACAGGTCTTGTAAAAAAGACGTTCAAGGGCGCAAACGCTGTAAATATCGAAAACAACGAAACTCTTGAAAAGGCTCTTGCCGCGCTTAAGTAAGCCACAATCCGACAACTTTATGTATAAATCAACAAGGAGTATACCATGCGTAAATTTGGTCTTATAGGACACCCGCTGGGACATTCGCTTTCCCCGCAGATACACAAGCGGCTTTTTGAACTAAGCGGAGAGGCGGCGGATTATCAGCTTTATGATATTTCCCCCGAGGAACTTGAAAATAAATTCGGCTTTCTGGAAACTCTGGACGGCTTCAACATAACTATCCCCCACAAGGTGGGAATAATCGGCTACTGCGACAGTCTTTCAGAGGGCGCGCAGCGGTACCGCTCGGTAAACTGCGTGGCAAGCGGAAGCGTTAAAACAGGCTACAATACAGACGTTCTCGGCTTTACAAAGTCGATAGAAATGCTGGGGGCTTCGCTTAATTCCAAGGTGCTGCTGATTGGCTGCGGCGGCGTTGGAAGAATGATGGCGATAGAAACCGCGCTAAGCGGCGGTTCGCTTACAATTGCGGCGCTGCCTGCGGACAAGCCGCTTGCCGAAAAGGTAGGCGAAGAAATTCACGCGCTTAAACCCGATGCAGAGGTGAAAATCGCCGTTATCAGCGGCTCGGCGCTTTCTGCGGCAGACCTTGGCGGCGCGGAATTTGACCTGCTTATCAACGCCTGCCCTGTGGGAATGTTCCCTAGGACGGACAGAATGCCATGCACTCCCGAAGTGCTTGACAATGTGAAATTTGTGTTTGACGCAATCTATAATCCCAAGGAAACGCTGCTTGCCAAAACCGCGCGCGAAAAGGGCGCAAAGGCTATGACGGGCATGGCTATGCTTGTTTTGCAGGCGGTTGCCGCGCACGAAATCTGGGATAACGCGCAGTACAGAAAATCCGATATAGACAAGCTTATCGCCGATATGGAGGCGCTTGTATGAGCAGCGTGTATCTCTGCGGCTTTATGGGCTGCGGCAAAAGCCATATTGGCAGAATGACCGCCCGCGCCACGGGCAGAAGCTTTGTCGACCTTGACCGCATTATTGTGGAGCGAGAGGGCATGGCTATCCCCGAAATATTTGAGAAATACGGCGAGCCGCATTTCCGCGCACTTGAAGCGCAATATATCCGCGAGCTTTCCGATGGCTATGTGATAGCCACGGGCGGCGGCGCGCTGATAAACGACAGCACAGCGGAATACGCAAGGCAAAGCGGACTTACGGTTTACATCAATACAGCGTTTGAACTATGCTATCAGCGCATTAAAAACGATAAAAACCGTCCCCTTGCCGTGAAAAATACCAAAGAACAGCTTATGGAGCTTTACAGCGCGCGCGATAAAATCTACCGCCGCAACAGTATGTGCATGGTAAACGGCAGCACAAGGGATTTTATAATCCGCGATGAAATAATAAAGCTTATGAATTATTTTGAAAAGAACGGTAAGATATAATGGTAATTACAAATGTAAGGATTATTACAATGTCCGGCAAGGACTATGAAAACGGCTATGTGCGCATTGAGAACGGCGTTTTTGCGGAAATAGGCGATATGGCGGACTACATTCAGCCGCTTGATGATATCATTGACGGCAGCGGAACTACAATGTACCCTGGCTTTATAGACGCACACTGCCACATTGGTATGTGGGACGATGGTCTGACCTTTGAGGGCGAGGACGGCAACGAGGACACCGACCCCTCCACCCCGCATCTGCGCGCTATTGACAGCATAAACGCAATGGACGGCTGCTTTGCGGACGCAGTACGCGCAGGCGTTACAGCAGTCTGCACGGGCGTGGGCAGCGCAAATCCCATAGGCGGCAGCTTTGTTATAATGAACACCTGCGGCAGCAAGCGCGTTGACAAGCTGATTATACAATCCCCCTGCGCGATAAAATTCGCACTGGGCGAAAATCCCAAAAATACCTATAACGACCGTGACGAATCCCCTGTAACCCGCATGGCAACTGCCGCTATTATCCGTGAGCAGCTTATGAAGGCAAAACGATACCTTGCCGACAAGCAGGAATACGAGCGCCTTAAAGGCACGGAGGACGAGATTTCCGAGCCTGATTTTGACATAAAATGTGAAGCGCTTATTCCACTTTTCAGTGAGGAAAACAAGCTTAAGGCACATTTCCACTGCCACCGCGCGGACGATATCTTCACGGCTATTCGGCTGTCAAAGGAATTTAACCTTGACTATGTGCTTATCCACTGCACAGACGGCGCGGTTATCGCGGACGAGCTGTCCGAGGACGCACCCGCCGTTGTTGTAGGACCACTTTTCGGCGACAGGGGCAAGCCGGAGCTTCGCAACCACGATATAAGCACCCCCGCCGTGCTTGCCAAAAACGGCATAAAATGCGCCATCTGCACCGACCACCCCGAAACCCCAATACAGTATCTTCCGCTTACGGCGGCACTTGCGGTTAAGGGCGGTCTTTCCGAGCGGGAAGCGCTGCGCGGTATCACAATCTACCCCGCCGAAATACTCGGCATTTCCAACAGACTTGGCAGCATTGAAGTCGGCAAGCAGGCGGATTTCGTCCTTTTTGACGGCAGTCCGCTTGACCTTTCCGCCTCAGCGCAGCTTACCGCAATAAAGGGCAGGATAATGTACAGCACGGATAGATTTTCTGCGAAAGGATAATAAATGTTCCAAGCTTATAAGCGGCTGACAAGGCTGCTTTCGATAGAAATGAACTGCGCACCGGAAGATTTTCGGCGCGATGGAAATGTAATCACTCTCCCCGTACTGAATGACGGTCGCAGACAGTATCAGTCAGAGCCGTATTTTTTCCATATGGCAACGCTTGGCAGAAACGCGGTGATTACCGCCGACAAACGCCTGCACGATTTCCTTTATCAATGGAGCGGCGATAAGCAAGGTCACAGTCTTTTCGAGCAGCCAAACCTGCTGCCGCTTGAAAGGGAGCTTAACAATTACGGCTTAACGCTTACCGAAAGCTATCATATGTTTCTGCCAAAGGAAGCGCCGATTTCCGCAAAACCGACATTTGAAACAAAATGGTACTTCGACAAGCAGATACATCAATTCTACGGCGACAAGCGCTTTCCCAACGCAATTTGCAGCGAATTTCTCCCACACCGCCCCGATACTATGGTCGTTTGCGCAATTATAGATGGAGAAATCGCGGGAATGGCAGGCTGTTCCGAGGACGCAAAGGGCTTTCAGCAGATTGGCATTGACATAATGCCGCAGCACCGCTCAAAAGGGATAGGAACAAAGCTTGTAATGCTGCTGAAAAGCGAAATTGAGCGGCGCGGAGATATTCCATTTTACGGCACAAGCCTGTCAAATCTGCATTCGTGGAATATAGCGCTTAACTGCGGCTTCCGCCCTGCGTGGGTGGAAATCGGCTCTAAAATCAAGGAGAATACTAATGCGTGAGATAAATTCATCACTGATAACAGAAACCGTCAGCCGACTGTGCGTTGACGCAAATCTTCATCTGCCCTGCGGCATGAAAGAGTGCATAACCGAATGCATCGGCAAGGAAAAAAGTCCCCTCGGCAAAAGCGTTTTGGGGGATATCTGCGCCAATATCGACTGCGCCGCCGAGCTTTCCGTGCCGATTTGTCAGGATACGGGCATGGCGGTAATCTTCGCCGAAATAGGACAGGACGTTCATATCACGGGCGAACTGTTTGAGGACGCGGTAAATAAGGGCGTTGCAGATGGATATGTAAACGGCAGACTAAGGCTGTCCATAGTTTCCGACCCGTTTATCGACCGTAAAAACACAAACAATAATACCCCCGCTGTTATTCACACAAGGATAGTGGCAGGCGATAAAATATCGCTGACGGTTGCGCCCAAGGGCTTTGGCAGCGAAAACATGAGCCGCCTCAAAATGTTCACGCCCTCCGCTTCAAAAGAGGATATAATCGGCTTTGTAACAGAAACGGTTTCCCTTGCGGGCAGCAACCCCTGTCCCCCGATAGTCGTGGGTGTGGGAATAGGCGGCGATTTTGAGTACAGCGCATACCTTGCCAAAAAAGCGCTTTGCCGCGACCTTTCACAGCGAAATCCCGACCCCGCCTACGCCAAGCTGGAGCAGGAAATGCTGCTCAGCATAAACAGGCTTGGTATCGGCGCGCAGGGCTTTGGCGGCACGGTTACCGCGCTTTATGTAAATATTGAGAAAAGCGCCACCCATATCGCGGGGCTGCCTGTTGCCGTAAATATAGGCTGCCATGTAACAAGGCACGCACACGCAGTTATCTGACGTTTTTTTCAGATATTTCTATTTCTTTGCAACCTTTTTACAGCGTAAGCTGTTTTACTTATGAATTCGGACGGAGAAATAAGCTTATGGACACAATGTCACTAAAGACCGGCGAAAGCTTTGAGCAGGCCATGCAGTTCTATATGCCAATGGTGTATAGGATAGCTTTTTCGCGCCTTGGCAGTCAGCATGACGCCGAGGATATCACGCAGGAGGTATTTCTCAAATACTACCGCGCCGATATCACCTATAATGACGAGGAGCACCGCAAGGCATGGCTGATACGCTGTGCAATAAACTGTACAAAAAATCTGGTCACCTCCGCATGGTTCAGACACCGCGCTTCTGACGAAGGTCTTGAAAACATGGAGGAACACGGCGATATCCCCGGCAGCGATGACGATATCGGCAGGATTGAGCAGAAAAACGCTGTAATGAGCGCCGTTATGAAGCTGCCAGAAAAATACCGTACCGCAATTCATCTGTTTTACTTTGAAGATATGTCGGTAGCGCAGATAAGCAAAGCGACAGGTATCCGCGAGGCTACCGTAAAATCGCAGCTGAGCAGGGCGCGCGATATGCTTAAACCAATGCTGAAGGAGGTTGATTTCTGATGAATTTCAGAGAAGAATATAAAAACAGTATAGAAATCGCAGGGCCTTCGGCTGAACAGCTTGAGCGCATGAAAAATAACGTTCTGGCGCAGACCGCAGCACCTGCGAAAAAAGCGCTGCCGCTTAAACGCATTGCAGCCGTGGGCAGCGCGGTTGCCGCGTGCGCCGTAATATCGGTGGCGGCGGTGAATATCCTGCCAAGACTTTCTTCCGAAGCCGCCACAGGCGGCGCTTCCTCCGCGGCAGGCTCGGCTGCCATCGCATATATGGACGCTAGGGCTGATGACAACGAGGAAATTTCCTATGCACAGGCAGACGCCGAAGGCTCTGCAAAATCCGCAGATGACTGCGCAGAGGAGGACTGCTCCTCCGCAGGCGGCGATTTTTCAGCGTATGAACTGCAAGAAAGCACAAACGCTGATGCCAATGAGGTTTTCGCCCCCGATGAGGAAATAGCTGTCGCACCTGACAAAATGCCAGATGAACCGCAATGCCCCGCATCGGACGACGCCTGCTATAACGCAGAAGAAGACGCTCCGGCATTTATGCTTGACGCGGATTTCACCACTCTGATTTTAGAAGATGTTAAATATATTCTTACAGATGATAAGAATTTCGCACCGCAGGGCGAAATTGCACGGGAACTTACAATTTTCGTGCCGGACGGCACGGAGTACCTGCTTGAAATATATGATGATGGCTGCATTGTTCTGTCGGGCGGCGCAGACGGCGACTTGGACATTATCGGCAAGTATATAAAAGCGGAATAATCGGGCATAATTTTTCGGGGCGGACTTTATAGAGTTCGCCCCGAAATTATGCAGCATTATTGCACCATCTGCTGCGCAAAATCCACAGATTTATGAAAATTTTGCGAAAATCACAAAAATGCGCTTGAAATGTTGAAAATTTTATGGTAAAATATATGTATACGAATACTAAGGGCATATCTGCGCCCATTGACATATGTACTCATTCAAAGAGGTGATAATTCTTGACAGATCTTGAAAGAGCTGTCCGCAGCAGCGGAAACGTGGCATTCTGCATGAGGTTCAGCCTTGGCTTCCCCGCCGCTGTTCTTTCAGGCGAAAACCCTTTCGGAGAGGGAAATGAAATAAAATTCGGCGATGTGGTTCACCCCGATGACTACCAACCCTTCTGCGAGGTAATAAACAGCATAGTAAACGGCGCGGCAAAGGAGATAAAGCTGCACTCCCGTATAAAAACCAACGGCGAGTACATCTGGTACTTTATCACGGGCGCTGCCGTTTTCGGCGAAAATAAGGTGCTGCAAAGCATAAACGGCATGATGTTCAATGTATCCGATTACCTCGACTGTGACGCCGAAGACGCTGTTCTGCGCAGATTTCGCGCAAAGCACGCGGAAAAGCTTTCCGACAGCGCCGCCAATCTTTCGCTGAGAGATATCCTCGGCGAGGATTACCTTGTACGCATACAAAACCCGTTTCTTAAAATCAAGGGGCTTTTCTCCGCCATTATAGAAAACGGCGGCAGAGCCATACTTGCCACGGGCAAAACCGATAAGCACCTTAACCTGCGCAAAACCAACTTTCAGCGCAAGAAAAGCATTCGCGTGCGCCATCAGGTAGTAGCCTCATGGATAATCGCAGGCGACACGCAGGAAATAGTGGATAACAGCGCAGAGCTGCTTGAAACCATGGCACAGACCGTAGGCGGTATAGCAAACAGCTATGTGGTGCTTGTGGACGAGATGGAAAATTCCCAGAACGCCAACAAGCTGCTTGGTCAGACGTTTGAGGACCAGATACTTGTAAACAATGTATACTCGCTGATACTTAACAGCCCCGATACAAAATCTGCCGTTTCGGGCATACTTCCGCTGATATCGGAGTATTTTGGGCTTTCGGATATGCTTTTCTGCAGCGAAAACGAAATCCCCGAAAAGGTATACCGCTGGGATATCTCCGGTATGCTGCTGCCCGTTGTGTGCGAAACGCCCGATATAACCGCAGTGCGCGATGAGCTGGATTACAGCGGCATTGTCTGCACCAACAGGCGTACCATTGTGTCCGATGATGACGGCAGCAACCCAAGCTGCGTGCTTGTGCGCACACACTCCAGCGGATCTGAGCGCGGAATAATCATATACACCGCCGTTGACAGCGCAAAGGAATGGAGCAACCGCGAGCGCAAGCTGCTTAAAAACATCACCCAGATACTTTCAACCATTATCTATAAAATATTCACCGAGGACGAGCTTTCCACCTCCCGCGCAAGGCTTGAGCGCATTGCATATTATGACGCCGCCACGGGTATTCCCAACCGCAGTATGTTTGAGCGCGACTTCTCCCGCAGAATTTCGGACGGCACAGCGGGCGCGGTGATAGCCCTTGAAATCGCAAACCTTAAATCCGTATCAGAAGTATACGGACTTGAATACGCGGACGATGTCCTGCAAAGCTGCGCAGGCTATATCTCGGCTGTACCCTGCTCCGCCGAAAAGACGGTCTACCGCTTCGGCAGCGATGTGCTGCTTGTCATGCTTAACCAGATTCCGCGCGAGGAGGCAAAGCAGTTTGCGCAGGCTATACTCACAAAATTCCGCTCTCCGTGGTATCTTGACGAAAACGAGCAGCTTCTGCGGGTCTATGCGGGCATAACCATGTTCCCTGCCGACGCTTCAAACACGGACAGCTGCATAAGCGCCGCAACGCAGACGCTGCGTCTTGCAAAGGAACGCTGCCTTGACGACGCGGTGTGCTACTCTGAAGGGCTTGAAGAACAGCTTGGCAGCAACCGCCTTATCAAAAAGCTGATTGCCGGGGCAGCCGAAAATGATTTTGACGGCTTTTATTACCTCTATCAGCCTGTTATCGACATAAAAACGGGCGCGCTTCACTGCTGCGAGGCAAATCTGTACTGGACAAACGGCGATATAACCGTGCCGCGCGACCAGTTTCAGCCCATTATCGACCAGCTTTCGCTCTCAAAGGAGCTTTACCGCTTCTCGGTGGATAAGGCGTGCCGCTTTTGCGCGGCTGTGCGCGAGATGGGCGTGAAGCATTTCCGCGTAAGCTTTGCCGTGCCAGAAAATATCCTCAGCACCGAAACCAGTATAGAAGCGATAAGAAGCTCCCTGCTGGAATACTCCCTGCCGCCAAACGCGATAAGCGTAGCGGTTTCCGAGAGCGAGGGCACCTTGTACGCGGGAAATATGTTTCTTCAGCAGATGGCAAAAATCGGCGTAAACATAATCGCCGATGATACGGGCGGAAGCTATTTCACCATAGCGCCGCTTGAAAATCCCGCCGTAAAAACCATAAAAATACGCGCAAACCGCTTTACGGACGATGCTGTTTCCGCCTCGTTCCTGCAATCTGTCATCAGGCTTGCCCACGAAAAGGGCATTGCCGTATGCGCCAAAAATGTTGACAATCCCGCACTGTTTGGCAACGTGAAAAAGTACGATGTAGACCTGCTTGAGGGCGTGTTCAACGGCAGACCCCTGCACAGCGAAGAATTTACAGAAAAGCTTATCGGTCACACGGCAAGCCGTACAAAGGCGTAACCGCCATGTATACGGCCCGTCCCTTCCGCATATACTCCTGCGGGAGGGATTTTTATGCTGTACAACAGCCTGCACCACCTTATAAACAAAAGCGCGTCCTCGCGCGCGTTCTTTCTGTCGCTGCCGGTCGAGGTTCAAATGGCACTGCACAGGGATAACTATTTTATCCACACCCAGCTTCAGCTTCGCCGCAAAGCGGAAATAGTGCAGAGCCTTCTGCGCAAGGAACTTATCTAGGACAACACCGACAAAAGCAAAGCGCCTTTGCTAAAATCAAGGCGCTTTATTTTTTTCTGAAATCGCTTCATTATCTCTTTCAAAAAGCTTTACCATAAGCGTCACCGCCTGCTTTTGCAGTTCGTCAAGTCCGGTGATATCTACGGTCAATCGTTCATTGACCCCAAGTAAATAATCCGTGCTTACGCCGAATATCTGCGCAAGCCTGATGATATATGAAAGCGATGGCGAGTTTGTGCCCATTTCCCATGCATTAACGGCGCTTTTGGTCACGCCGAGCCGTTTTGCAAGCTGTGGCTGGCTCATTCCCGAATTAACACGCAAATTTTTTATCTTATCATAGAGTCCGTATATCATAATGTCACCTCAAATAATTATATCAAACAATAGTATTACCATAAATGTACCAAAGTCAATTCATACTTGACTTTCATGCAAATATGTGATACAATTTATGTAACATAAAAACTCATGTCAAACAATTGAAGTGAATATTAACATCGAATGTAAACACTAGTAGTCAACCGCGTTTTCCCAAATGGCATATTGCACGAAAAATCGCATGAATTTATGTGCGCTTTTTACAAACAAAATCGCAGTTATTTTTTGCCAAATTGTTGATTATAAATAAATTGAATACAGATAATTCGTCTGATATGTACAAAATCCGCCCTGTTTTGTGAACAGCGGCGGATTTTTGCGTTTTTCAATTTTGGCGATTGTGCCAATTGCGCCTTTGCCGACTTTTGTCGTATAATCTTTTCTTGTTAAGGGGGAAAATACATATGGATTTCAAAAATACAGTTCATTTTGAACTTACAGGGCGGTACGCGCTGTTTACCGACCCGCTTACAGGCTGCAGCGGCGAGAAATGCTCGCTGCCCGTGCCAACCTTTGAGGCTCTCAAGGGCGCAGCCCGCGGCATTTACAGCAGCCGCGATTTCTGCTGGACAATACTGGCGGTAAGAATAATGCGTCCGATAATCACCGAGTCCATAACTCTTACGCGCCTTGATTATTTCAAAAAGGGCAGGGATATCTCGGTATACACCTATCTGCGCGATGTACGGTATCAAGTACTGGCGCGGATTGAATTTGCGCAGGATATTCCGTGCGAAACGCGCTTAAAGCATTTCTCAATACTGCGCCGAATGCTGCAAAGGGGCGGCAGACGCATGATTTATCTTGGAACGGCTGACTGCCCCGCAGATATTTCCCTGACGCGCTTCGGCGCAGGCGGCGGATATTACGATGATGAAAGCACCGACTTTGGCTTAATGTATCACAGCATAAGCTATCATAACGGCAAGCCCTGCTCGGTTCAGCTTTTCCACTGCTGTATGCAGCGCGGAATTATCATTTTTCCCTCGCCGCAAAACTGCACGGTCAGCCGCAAAACAAACAGCTATGCACTGGTTTGAACAGCTTGCCGCGCTGTACAGCGAACAGGATATCCCGCTTTTTCATGATATTATGCTTACAGCTATCCTTATAGATATCAGCAGCGGCGGGCAGCTTATATCCATAACAAAAAGCAGGCGCAGCACCGTAATCCCCGTCACCGAGGCTTCCGCCTGCCGCACGCGCAACATAGCGCCGCACCCGCTTTGCGATACGGTGCAAAATCTCACAGAGCCAAAACGCCGCAGCGCGTATCTTGACTACCTGGAAAAATGGGCGCACTCTCAATATGGCGGCAATCAGCTTAAAGCCGTCCTGCGCTACATAGAAAGCAAAACGCTTGCAGCCGACCTTGCATTGGCAGAAATAGAATACAGTCAGCACAGCATGGTAAGATTTTCGGTTGATGGGACAGAGCTTTGCGGCAACGCAGCACTTATCAATTCACACATTGCCTTTACACGCCTGCCCGCCGCAGAAATCGGCATATGCAGCATAAGCGGAGAAGCCGCAGCGCTTGGCACGCTGCACCCAAAGCGCATTGTTTCCCATACAAGTTCCGCAAAGCTTATATCTGGCTGCCGCAGCGATAAGCTGTGCCACGGACGCTTTAACGGCGCGCAGCAGGCTTTTACCGTCGGGCGGGAATTAAGCTTCAGAGCGCACGCGGTGCTGAAGCGGCTGATTTCGCAGAACGGACTCTGCATGGAAAGCTTCAGCTTTATCGCCTTTGATGAAAGCGGAACCGCTCTGCCGCTGCCGCTTATAGGGAAAACCGCCATTCCATATGGAAACGTAACAATTCTATGCTTGCTGGAAACAGCAAAAGGCAGGCTTTCGGTTTTGCTGTACCGCCAGCTTTCAGGCGAACGCTACAGCATTATACTTCAGCAGCCATACGCTCCGCTCCCTCAGCGGCACAAGGGCTATTATTACGAGCGGCTGCTGAGCGGAATTTTAATATAGCAAGCCCGCAGGAAAGGAACCTTTTTTATGAAAATGCTGCACAGGATTGATTTCCTTATGCTGTTATCTGTAAGCTGCGCAAATCCCAATGGCGACCCGCTGTGCGGCGGCAAACCGCGAACCGACCTGAGCGGCTACGGAATAATCACCGATGTAAGTATAAAGCGCCGCCTGCGCGACCGCCTTGCGGCAATGGGCGAGCCTATCCTTGTAACGCCACAGACCGCAGACAGCGATTGTATAGCAAAACGAATTTCGGCTGTAAAGCCGCTTAACTGCAAGGAACTTTGCAGCCGCTTTCTTGATGTAAGAATGTTTGGACAGGTGTTTGCGCTTAAGCATTCGCCTATATCCACAGACAGTGTGCGCGGCGCGGTAAGCATTGCCCACGCAATAAGTCTGCACCCGATAGAAATAATAGAACTGCCGATAACACGCTGCATAAACGCAGATTTCAGTCATGGGCGCGGCAGGGATACAATGGGCTTCAGAAGCATTGTGCGCTACGCGCTTTATGAAATCAAAGGAACTATAAACAGCCACTATGCCATGCTTAACGGCTTTACAAGCGATGATGCGGACAAACTGAAGCAGGCGCTGCTTTCGCTCTATGACAACGATGTATCCGTTGCCCGCCCCGCAGGAAGCATGGCAATAGAGCGGCTTTACACATGGAAACACAGCACCGCATGCGGCAACTATCCAATGCACCTTGTATACAACACAGTAAAAGCGGAGCTTCGCCCCGGCATTGAACGCCCACTCTGCTTTGACGACTATGTCATAACCGAACAGCCGCTGCCGGAACTAACGCCCGAAATAACAGTATTCCGCCGTCCTATGGACGTATCATTTAACTAAGTTATAAAAAAAGCAGCCCCCGCCTTTTCAGACGGGGGTTATGCCCTGTATCAACAATTTATCGCGCGCCATTTATCTCATCAAGCGCCCTTTTGCCTATATCCCTGCGATAGTGCGCCTTTTCAAAGCTTATGGTCTGCACTGCCTTATACGCCTTATCAAGCGCCGTTTGCAAATTATCGCCCACAGCGGTAACGCCCAGAACGCGACCTCCTGCTGTAAGATATCTGCCGTTATCAAGCTTTGTTCCCGCATGATAAACATAAGCAAGCGGGGACTGACCGTTTTCGTCAAGACCTGTAATTTCCTTGCCTGTTTCGTATTTTTCGGGATAGCCTCCGCTTGCCATAACCACGCAGGCGCAAGACTTATTGCTCCATTTTATATCAAGGGTATCAAGCTTTTCCTCCCATACAGCCTCGATAATATCCACAAGGTCTGTTTCAAGAAGCGGAAGCACAACCTGCGTTTCGGGGTCGCCAAAGCGGCAGTTGTACTCTATAACGCGCGCGCCGTTAGGCGTAAGCATAAGTCCAAAGTACAGACAGCCCTTGAACGGTCTGCCCTCTGCCTGCATGGCGGCAATTGTCGGCTTGAAGATTTTCTCCATGCACTCCGCCTTGAACGCTTCCGTATAGCAGGGATTGGGGGCGATTGTGCCCATGCCGCCGGTATTAAGTCCCTCGTCATTATCATATGCGCGCTTGTGGTCCATAGAGGAAATCATGGGCTTTACTGTTTTGCCGTCCGTAAACGCAAGCACGGTAAGCTCAGGACCCGTCATAAACTCCTCAACAACAATCTCGCTGCCGGAAGCGCCGAACTTGCCGTCAAGCAGCATTGAATTAACTGCGTCCCTTGCTTCCTCAAAATCCTTTGCGATTATTACGCCCTTGCCAAGCGCAAGACCATCGCACTTTATAACGGCGGGATAGCTGTTCTGCGCCTTTATGTAGTCTATTGCCTTTTCCGCGTCTGTAAAGGTTTCATACGCAGCCGTGGGGATATTGTACTTTTTCATCAGTGCCTTGGAAAACACCTTGCTGCCCTCAAGTATCGCTGCATTTGCGCGCGGACCGAAGGTTCTGAAGCCCGCCTCGTTAAGCCTGTCCACCATGCCAAGCACAAGCGGGTCATCTGGAGCAACAAAGACATAATCTGGCTGAAGCTTTTGCGCAAGCCGCAATACGCCCTCAATATCGGTCGCCTTAACGGGGAAGCACTCCGCAAGGCTTGCAATGCCGCCGTTTCCAGGCGCAGCGTAAAGCCTGCCCACGCGGGGGGATTTTGAAAGCGCCGTGATTATCGCGTGTTCACGGCCGCCGCCGCCAACTACTAAAATATCCATAAGAAAATTTCCTTTCCGAAAATTAAGGCAATACCGCGCAAAGATTGTGCGCAAGTTACGCCGTCAGATTCATTGTAGCACAAATTCCGTTTTATTGCAATAGGAAACCCACATTCTGCCGAAAAATAAAAAACGCCGTGAATACTTCCACGACGAATTTATCTGGAGCGGATTACGAGGCTCGAACTCGCTACCTCCACCTTGGCAAGGTGGCGCTC
>CAZLBL010000023.1:0-28642 GCA_964557825.1 uncultured Ruminococcus sp. | reverse complement strand
TGCACGGAGTGAGCCAAAGCGAACGTATGTGCAAGGCAGTTGAAATAATGTATAATAAACGCTTGCGTTTATTATGTCATGGCTTATAGCCATGGCATAATTTGCCGATATGCACGGAGTGAGCCAAAGCGAACGTATGTGCAAGGCAGTTGAAATAATGTATAATAAACGCTTGCGTTTATTATGTCATGGCTTATAGCCATGGCATAATTTGCCGATATGCACGGAGTGAGCCAAAGCGAACGTATGTGCAAGGCAGTTGAAATAATGTATAATAAACGCTTGCGTTTATTATATCATATTTCGTGTATTGATGTCAAATTTCAATCCGTGCTTTGCTTGGGATAGACTTTGTGAAATTGGGTGACATCTGAGCGGCAGGACAGGCGCGGTTACGCGCAGGCAGAGGGCGTTTGACAATGCGCAGCTGCGCTTGACAGACAGCGGGGATAGTGGTATAATAAGGGCAGAAATCAAGAATGCTGCTGGACACAGCGTTAAATTGGTTAAGCAATCTGAAGTTAAAACTTCTGGTGAACCAAACGCCATAACGCAAACGCAGAATGCCAAAGGTGGAATAAACCGTAACTGTTACGGAAATGACGGCACTCAGACGAAACAAATTTCCAATAACGACCACGGGTACAAAGCAGAAAGCAGATTAGGACAGCATGGCGAACACGCACATGATTATTACATTGATGAAAACGGTATCATTCGACATGGTAAAGCCAGAGAATTAACCGATATGGAAAGAAAGGAGAACGGTGATATTTTATGATGGTTGACAAAATCAAGTCGCGCATTGCAGAGATGTGTACCTTGTTCGGCTTTGAATACAGTGGAAAAGACGGAAATGTTGACCCTTACTATTTGCCCGAAACAGGTAAAAGCGAATTTCTGCTTTTCTTCGATGGCAACGAACAAGTTGTTGATAATGTTGATGATGTTATGAACACACCATTCATTGACGGAAAATCACTTAATGAAATTGCAGACAAAATCACAATCACCGATTGGTAATAAACCCACCCCGCGTCCCAAAGGCGCACTCTCATAGATAAACAGCACTTTGCGTTACCGCGCAGGGTGCTTTTTATATACCCCAAAACATTTTTTCAGGAGGTTTTAATCATGATGGAAAAAATCATCACGCTGCTGAAAGCGTTCGGTATTGAACTTTCGGCAGATTGGAATTTCAATCCACGCCCTCCGTGGGGAGGGCGACCTGCCTGCGGTGCGACCATGTCACGCGTAAGCAGCATTTCAATCCACGCCCTCCGTGGGGAGGGCGACCGCACTCTTCAATGTGCCGCCCGAGAGTTTTTTAGATTTCAATCCACGCCCTCCGTGGGGAGGGCGACCGCCAATTGCTAAGGACTATGGATAAATTTTTTGATTTCAATCCACGCCCTCCGTGGGGAGGGCGACCACACGGCGCAAAATAATGCAATAGCTTTTTTTATTTCAATCCACGCCCTCCGTGGGGAGGGCGACCACATCGGACATCATCAGTAGAAGGGTTATAGGTATTTCAATCCACGCCCTCCGTGGGGAGGGCGACCATAGCGCGAGGGGAGGGGATTGGCGGAGCGCAGATTTCAATCCACGCCCTCCGTGGGGAGGGCGACGCTACGGGCTTAGCCGTGTTATTATGTTAATCTCATTTCAATCCACGCCCTCCGTGGGGAGGGCGACTCGTAATAACAAAGTAAACGGCTTTGTGAATTGCAATTTCAATCCACGCCCTCCGTGGGGAGGGCGACGGATATGGACCATGCAGTTACTGTATCGGAAAGGAATTTCAATCCACGCCCTCCGTGGGGAGGGCGACGGCGGGCGGTTTTGAAATTGCCCTTACTTATGACATTTCAATCCACGCCCTCCGTGGGGAGGGCGACAATCGGCAGCTTTTCCCGATGGAAGGAACCTACAAATTTCAATCCACGCCCTCCGTGGGGAGGGCGACACGCTGACATTATAATAATCGGCAATTCTTAGGAATTTCAATCCACGCCCTCCGTGGGGAGGGCGACCAAAGCAGAATTCGAAGAAAATATTCAGTACACAGAATTTCAATCCACGCCCTCCGTGGGGAGGGCGACCATTGTAACACCATCAAAATACCTCCCGTCTGCGATTTCAATCCACGCCCTCCGTGGGGAGGGCGACGGATTTAGCTCTGCTGAATAGCTTATTTCGCCGCCGTATTTCAATCCACGCCCTCCGTGGGGAGGGCGACATGGTTCGGAGATAACAGAGTTATCATTTGATTTTATTTCAATCCACGCCCTCCGTGGGGAGGGCGACTGCCGTCCGCGCTGTATCTCGTCCAATCATCGGGATTTCAATCCACGCCCTCCGTGGGGAGGGCGACGTATTCTTTACACGTTCAAGCGTGAAGTCGACAATTTCAATCCACGCCCTCCGTGGGGAGGGCGACTTCCAGCGGCGAACAAATCCGCTTATTGACGGAAATTTCAATCCACGCCCTCCGTGGGGAGGGCGACAACAGGCGAATGCTTGATTTAACCTATTTTCAAAATTTCAATCCACGCCCTCCGTGGGGAGGGCGACACGTCATTGCTGTGTCCTCCTGTTAATTGTTGTAATTTCAATCCACGCCCTCCGTGGGGAGGGCGACGCTTAGCGTGCGGTCATAGTCAAGCTGTGTACCATTTCAATCCACGCCCTCCGTGGGGAGGGCGACATCAATTATGGCAGCAGACGGTTTAAAACTTTTCATTTCAATCCACGCCCTCCGTGGGGAGGGCGACTGTTGGTCAGAACCGAAATGATGTTAAACAGGTATTTCAATCCACGCCCTCCGTGGGGAGGGCGACACGATGACATTATAACGTCTATGCTTAATGCCACATTTCAATCCACGCCCTCCGTGGGGAGGGCGACGGTGGGTTAAGTTCTTAGATAATGTTTGTCATGCAATTTCAATCCACGCCCTCCGTGGGGAGGGCGACGATATCCCGCAAATCGGTAGCGTGCTGGTGGTTATTTCAATCCACGCCCTCCGTGGGGAGGGCGACGCAGGGCGGCTGTCGGGGATAATGTGCGTGTTCCAATTTCAATCCACGCCCTCCGTGGGGAGGGCGACGCGCGTTGCCTTGACCGTGAATATTTCTGCCACATTTCAATCCACGCCCTCCGTGGGGAGGGCGACGGGAAATTAACCACATATCCCGCAACAGTAGCAATTTCAATCCACGCCCTCCGTGGGGAGGGCGACACAACGTTGCAGACTAAAGCGTTCGGAAAGTTTTATTTCAATCCACGCCCTCCGTGGGGAGGGCGACACGATGACATTATAACGTCTATGCTTAATGCGACATTTCAATCCACGCCCTCCGTGGGGAGGGCGACTGCAGTTCCGCAGCGTGAGGGTCACCATCATGTAAATTTCAATCCACGCCCTCCGTGGGGAGGGCGACGCCGATATAGGTTTCTTGTGTTTCGACGGATCATATTTCAATCCACGCCCTCCGTGGGGAGGGCGACCGTCATCACAATACTTGCCGCAAATACGGCACGCATTTCAATCCACGCCCTCCGTGGGGAGGGCGACAGCGCCCTATATTGGATTGTGCTAATTTCTATTTAATTTCAATCCACGCCCTCCGTGGGGAGGGCGACCATAACTTAACACCATTATTTGAAGAAACAATTAAAATTTCAATCCACGCCCTCCGTGGGGAGGGCGACGAGTATTACAGCAAACGACGGCGGTGTACTAAGAATTTCAATCCACGCCCTCCGTGGGGAGGGCGACGCAATATATCATCACTTAACGGCTCTACACCCAATTTCAATCCACGCCCTCCGTGGGGAGGGCGACACTGCGCAAAAATTGCACAGGCTCGGTAAAAATATTTCAATCCACGCCCTCCGTGGGGAGGGCGACCCGCCGCAGCCAATTTATAGTTTTATCAGCCTGAATTTCAATCCACGCCCTCCGTGGGGAGGGCGACGTATACTTGCACAAAAAAAAGGATATTATTTGTTTATTTCAATCCACGCCCTCCGTGGGGAGGGCGACGAATTGCGGTATAATTATATCGTAATAACAAAGTATTTCAATCCACGCCCTCCGTGGGGAGGGCGACTTTGGCGAGGTTGAGGAGTGATTGTAATGATTGTAATTTCAATCCACGCCCTCCGTGGGGAGGGCGACACTTGCAAAGTTCGCACTTGTGTCAATGTCCATAATTTCAATCCACGCCCTCCGTGGGGAGGGCGACGCCTTGCAACGGGCTTGCGTATCTCTGATGTGCTATTTCAATCCACGCCCTCCGTGGGGAGGGCGACCCAAGCGGTCTGGCGCGACATCAACCGCGCAGCATTTCAATCCACGCCCTCCGTGGGGAGGGCGACGAGAAAGTGGATTTTTGAAGACCCCGAACTTACAATTTCAATCCACGCCCTCCGTGGGGAGGGCGACCGCTTCAACACTTTGATTATAACACATGGTTCAAATTTCAATCCACGCCCTCCGTGGGGAGGGCGACGGGGCTACTCTCCCCTCTTTTGTTCTTTTTGGAAATTTCAATCCACGCCCTCCGTGGGGAGGGCGACTAACTCCGCAAATCGGCAGCTTTTCCCGATGGGAATTTCAATCCACGCCCTCCGTGGGGAGGGCGACGTCAAAAAGTGCTTACCGAGGAATAAGCCGTTCGGTATTTCAATCCACGCCCTCCGTGGGGAGGGCGACGCTATAAAACAACTCCGACGGCGTTTGTCACAGAATTTCAATCCACGCCCTCCGTGGGGAGGGCGACCGGTGGTTGCAATGCTCCTGCCGATTATTTGATTATTTCAATCCACGCCCTCCGTGGGGAGGGCGACCGTAGGAAGAATAGGGACCGCCTTCACCATATAAATTTCAATCCACGCCCTCCGTGGGGAGGGCGACCATAGCCACAACAGCGCAGGCGCGTTCTTGATGATTTCAATCCACGCCCTCCGTGGGGAGGGCGACGTGATTGTAATATGGATAATCTGTCTGAATTTTGATTTCAATCCACGCCCTCCGTGGGGAGGGCGACGGTGATGAAAGCTATGTAACAACAGCGGACCTAAAATTTCAATCCACGCCCTCCGTGGGGAGGGCGACGACCTCCGCTGTACGCTGCTTCAACATTCTTCCATTTCAATCCACGCCCTCCGTGGGGAGGGCGACTCTTATCCTATATTTTGGAAAATATTGTAAATAATTTCAATCCACGCCCTCCGTGGGGAGGGCGACACCTTATATCCTCTGGCAATATCTCTGATGCGGAATTTCAATCCACGCCCTCCGTGGGGAGGGCGACGATATCTTCCGCGACATCAGGCTTATGGACTTGTTATTTCAATCCACGCCCTCCGTGGGGAGGGCGACCGTCTATAAGCACAAGCGTATTATCTGGAGCGTTAAATTTCAATCCACGCCCTCCGTGGGGAGGGCGACAAAGGTTTCATCACTGTCGTAACGCTTGGAATAAACATTTCAATCCACGCCCTCCGTGGGGAGGGCGACGATATCCCGCAGATCGGTAGCGTGTTGGTGGTTCATTTCAATCCACGCCCTCCGTGGGGAGGGCGACGGTGGGTTAAGTTCTTAGATAATGTTTGTCATGCAATTTCAATCCACGCCCTCCGTGGGGAGGGCGACCGTGTTGACACATGGAGTTAATCACGAGTGTTAATTTCAATCCACGCCCTCCGTGGGGAGGGCGACAGTGGTTATATTTGTGCAATTTTACTTCTTGACGATTTCAATCCACGCCCTCCGTGGGGAGGGCGACTGCGTCTATTTGTGGTGATGCTAGTTCCAGCGGCATTTCAATCCACGCCCTCCGTGGGGAGGGCGACTGGCGTTGTCTGCTGATTGTTATATCCAGACGGATAATTTCAATCCACGCCCTCCGTGGGGAGGGCGACCCTCCCGCCTTAAAAAATCCTATGCACCAGTTAAATTTCAATCCACGCCCTCCGTGGGGAGGGCGACTGCAAAAATGTCAAATATCAGTCCAATTGGCTTACGAATTTGTTGATAAAGTCCAGTCGAGCAGGAATATATTGACATTTGTGCAGGGCTTTTATGTGAAAAAACCCTAAAAACAGGTGCGAGAGCCTTGTGGTTTTTATGTGAGCTTGGCTTTCGCGGTTCAGAAAATCAGAGGTTCTTCAACGTTTAAGGTTGGTTTTGCGCCGTAATGCTCAACTCTTTGGGAATAATTGTCGCCCAGATTGTAAAATCTCAAGCTGTCTTTATCTGCGTTGATAAGCGATAACAGCTTATGCTTCAAAGCTCTAAGTTCCGCGGCATTCAGAATACACTCAAAAACGGAATTTTGAACCCTTATTCCGTAGTTTTCGCATTGCTTTGCAACCTTCCTTAATCTGCTTCTTCCTTGTGAATTTTCCGTGTTTACGTCATATGTGATAAGAATAAGCATTAGCCCCTCCGCAAAAACACAGGATAACAGTCAAGGTCGCCCCTTATAAATCTTGCAAGAAGCAAAGCTTGTGCATATGGAAGCATCCCCCATTGAATCTTTTCGTTCAGATATGGGTGTTTAAGTTCCTCCTGCTTGCACTCCTGCCATTCCTTGAAGAAAATCTGTCTGCCTGCTTCGGTGAGTAATACGGCGCCGTCCTCGCGTTTTTCAAAATGCTCATTGGATATAATCCTTTTGTTGATAAGCGAGATTACAAAACGGTCGCAGAGAACGGAGCGAAACTCCTCTACCATATCCAATGCCAGCGAGGTTCTGCCGGGACGGTCTGTGTGCAGAACGCCAACATACGGGTCAAGTCCCACACTTTCCAGTGCCGCCGTACACATTGATACAGCCATGGTATAGGTCAGCGACAGCAGCGCATTTACATTATCAAGCGGCGGTCTTTTGTTGCGCTGCCTGAAATAAAAATCTTCTTTCTGCTGCAATATCATATCGTCAAATATCGAGAAATATATTTTTGCTGCTTCGCCCTCAATTCCGCGAAGTTCCTCGGCGCAGACGGCGCTGCGGGCAGCGCTGACGCTTTGCATAAGCACCTTGTTTTTGTGCATAAACGCTTCGGCGTCTATCCTCATGGGGTGATCTCTCAGCATTCTTCCTATAATGTACCTGCTGTTGTAAATTTTGCCCGCTATTATAAGCCTTGCTATTTCCAGACTTTTGACTTCGCTGTCGGCAATGCGGTATTGTTCGCGCCGCAGAATTACGTTGCCGCATTTTTCGCCCTCGCATCTGAATAAAAATTTCCCGCTGCGGCTGAGAAAAACAACAGGCTTGCCGTATTCGCTGCATTTGCCGATAAGCGCGGGGCTTGCACCAACAGCGCCGAATACTGTAATACCGTCGATATTATGCAGCGGTACTCTGCCAAGTACTGTATGGTCTGCGTTTATTACAACATTTTCACCATCAAGCGATAGATATCTGTCCGGTGATACGATGTACAGGGAATTAAGTAATTTCTTCATACTGCGCTCCGTTCAGAATTTTGTCCACATATTCGGAGGCGGCTGTTTCTTCGCATATCGCGGGAATACACAGCTCCTTCAGCGAGCAGGCATTGCAGCTTTTGCTGCGTTTTACCCTTGGCGTGTAGTGCCTGTCAAACAGCGCGTGCATTTCCTTAAAAGCGGCTTTGACCTTGGTGCGCAGCTCATCGGTAAATTCAACCTTAAACCTGCGCTTTTTCTCGCCGTAAAACAGATATCCATATGGAATTTCACAGCACAGCATTTCTTCAAGACACATAGCCTGTGCGCAAAGCTGAACCTCATCACAGCAGTTTTCCTTTGGCACACCGCGTTTATATTCTATCGGCACAGCGTTATAGCTGCCTGTTCTTCCGTAAAGCGCAATACCGTCGGGGTCGCGGTGAAATTCCACAACGTCACATTCGCCGCTTGTACCAAGTTCGGCTGAGGAAACGCGCATTGCACGGGTGATTATAACATCTCCTCTGGTTTCGTTGAAGCTGCCGTCATGTGCATTTGCGTGCATGGCGCGACCATCTGCCGTGCGGAAATTTTCACTCCACTGCTGTTCAATGTGAATAAGCGCCCATTGTCGGCGGCAGAAAACGAAGTGCTGTATTCCCGACAGCGGCAGATACTCGTCCTCGCTGTAACTCATCTTAATTCAATGATTTCTGGGGTAAGACCGTCAAGTTCATCAAGAGCGATGTTGTAATCGTCAAAGGAGGCGGGCTTGTCAATGCTGTTCTTAAGTGTTATTTTCAGCGACCTGTGAACCTTTGCAGATGAGTATTTCGGCGTTTTGCAGTCATGCTTCCACCAGTAAACTCTGCAAACCTCCATGCTTCCATCGGGGCGCGCAGAGGAGCAGTCGTTCTCAAACAGCGTAATAAGCGCCTGCTTGATTTTTTCAGCGTCCTCGTCCGTAAAGCCTGTTTTCTCGGCAAGCTGGCAGTTTATGCTGCCTTTTACAACGTACATTGCAAATTCAACGCGGTGTTTAAGACCCATGGTATCGGAGGATTTTTCATTTTTTCCGCCCTCGCTGTTTACGCTTTTGGTAATCTGCATACTGATTATATCAACAGGGGAGATGCTTTTTGCCATGCCGACAGAAACCGGACCTCTCACGCCGACGGAAACCGTATCGCCCTTGAATGCAAACACCTGTCCAAAGCTTCTTACATCTATCCATTCTGCGCAGGCAGCCCTTGCAAAATCGTCACGATTGGCTTTCTTGCCCTGCTTCATCAATTCTTTAAGCGAGGGGCACGCGTCGGCTCTTGCTCTCAGACTATCGCAGTCATCGTCACAGCGCTCGTTTGACTGAACAAAAATCCTCTCGCCCATATCCTGAAGCCTGTTTCTGATTTTCCTTTTAATGCAGACATCTGAAATTTCACCAAAGCCGTCAAAGCTTTCACGGGGGCGGTTGCCGTTAAGCGGGTCGCCGTTGGGATTTGCGTTTTCAGCGGTAAAAATAACTGCAAAATCAATCTTTGTGCTTAATGTGTTCATGGTTTATTCCTCCTCGTTGTTGTCGGTATTGTTATTGTTGTCGTTGTCGTGTCTGGTCAGTTCGTACATCTGGCAGCTGTATGCGTGCAGAAATTCGGGCTTAAGCTTTGCGTTGTTGTTGAAGTCCTCGCGGCTCATTTTTTCGGTGATTTCATCTATAAGCTTTGTAAAGAATACTCTGTTCTTTTCCGGCATTTTGTTGAGATACGGTTCAAGACGGTGGTAAATTGTCTGCCAGCCGGTTGATGGGCGGTTTGCAAATGCGCTGAAGTATTTTCTTGCGTTGGTGGTGCGCTTTTCGTCGGTCCTGTATGTGGAATATTCTGCTTTATCCGCAATGGCAAGCAGCCTGCCGAAAAGGTAATCTCTGTCCGTGCAGTTTTGGTCAAGTGCCATGGAACAATCCTCCTTAGTTGTTTCGATACGTTTCTTTCTTATCATGCCGCAGGCCGTTTCAAGAACCCTGCGCCAGTTATAATTTTCGCTGTACATCTGCGGGTTTGACGCCCTGTTCACAAGTGCGTTTACTATATCCTGCGGCAGCGGACGGCGCTGGATTATACACGGAATAAGCCGCAGATACACCTCTCGCTTTACTTCGGGCTTGCATGAGATAAATCTGCCTTGTTCCGTTCCGAAAGCGCATTCTGCAATATCATTAAGCGAAAACGAGTTTACGCCTTTGTACCTTGCCCACGCGGTATCGCTGTGCCATTTTTCAATATTCTCCAGAAACTCTGAACTTTGCAGCTCTGTGTACATACACATTGAAATTCGTCCTGTTGTTGCTGCGTCAAGCGCCATCAGCATTGTTTTTGATGTTGGTTCAAGCCTGCTTTGGCAGCCAAAAACCGCCTTTTTCAGCTTATCCTTATATGCTGCGGCTATTGTATCGCCCGCAGGTTCGGGTCCTTCATCAATGTCTATTCCAAACTGCGCAAAGCAGTCGTAAAAGTCAGCCGTGATATCGGGAACGGCATTAAGCGCGCTTTCCCACACAATCATGGTCATAGAGTCAAGTGCAAGACCTTGTCTTTCCACAAGCCATTTCAGCGCATTGTGCGCTTTCTGCGAAAACTCATAGCTGACCGAAGCAGCCTGCTCCTTATCGGCAAATCTGCCCCTGTACGAAAATCCGCTTTCATCATTTGTTGAAATAAGCTTTGCGTTATCTCCTGCGTTCCGTATCTTCTTTGGGTGCTTATATGTGACGGGAAGCTGCTCTCCAAGCGCATAGCAAAGCTGTATTCCGCCCATCTGAGTTGAGTTGAATGCAATAAATGCGTCAAAAAGGGAATTATCGCACCATGTTCTTGGCTCTGCGCCGCTGCGATACAGTATACGGAAGCGGACAAAGCTGTCCTCCTGTGCAATTCCTGCAATTTTTGCCCCATGCGCAAGCTTGCCTGTATCCGCGTCTGCTTCCAGCACACCTGCGGAAATAAGGTCGCGCATAAGCTGTCCTTGATTTATATAGGAGAGTATCGCAGTTACGGCAGGGTGCGAATACTCCGAATTTGCCCAGCATTCCAGCTGCTCTTGATATGCCTTGAAGTATTCGGCGTTGTCGGAGCGCTTTCCATCGGCGTACTGCGGATAATCCCTTGCTATGTATACAAGCTTGTCCGCAAGGGGTAGAGCGGCAACACCGCTGGTTCTTGCGCCTGCCGCTTCGGTTACTGGCACAACAGTAACTGCGTTCGCTTTTTCAACTCGTTCTGCGGATATAAAATCGCCCTGCTCCGACAGCGTAAGCTCTATCTGGGCGTTCATGGTGGTGTGTGAAATCGGCAGCAGGGGAGAGGCTTCGTTTTCGGTTCTGCCGCACTGCTGTTCGTATATTTTATATAACTCTTCAGTCCAGCTCATTATCGCCGCCCTCCTCAAATTCCTCAAGTCCAGTGAAGTTGTTGTACTGCTTTCCGAACGGCTTGATTTCCATATCGCGTATATGCCTTTTTATTGTACATTCCTCCGGGCGTATAAACTCGATTACGCCGTCTTTCATAACAGGCTGCCAAAGGCGCACCGTAAGCTTGCCCCTATCCTCGTCAAGCACCGCTTCATCAGCGTAGGTAATACCGTGCAGCATTAAGCCAAACGGAATTTCGCCCGTGTTGTCAAAGCAGCCCTCGCCCTCGCCAAAGACGCATGGCTCAACATAGGCGGTACATTCGCGCGTGCCAAGAAATATGTCGCGCCTGCCGCCTCTTTCTATCATACGCTTTGCGATATTGTGGTGCTTGTTTTCGCTGCGGTCGCACGCAAGCTCGGGGCGGTTGTCGTTCCATTCAAAGTGTGCCCTGACCTGATACTCAACATCTCGCAGATATGTGTAGTATGCCAGTTCGTTTCCGCCATTGTAGCTTATGGGGCGCATACCCTTGCGCTCGGTGCAGATTTTCTTCATAATGCGCACGCTGTCTATATACCAGATAAGCGTTGGCTTGAAATATACAGACTGCATAATTCCCTTAAGCGCTTCGTGCGTGGGTATTACATACGAGGTCTTCTCCCCACCGGGGCGGGTGATAATGTCGGAAAACAAAGCGTAGTCGCCGTAAACCTTGAATTCCACAATGTTCTTATGCTCCGGTTTGCTCAATAAAATCACTCTCCTTTTTTAGTCAGCGCCGCGCAAGCTTTGCTTATGGATTTGTGCGGTGTTGTCTTTAGTTTCTAGCAGGTTTATCTTTAGTTAATATTGTATTAACCTGTGATTAGATAATATCACATTTTTTGATGTTTGTCAAGTGTTTTAATGGAATTTTCTTGACTTTTATCAAAAAAAGTGTATAATTAATTATGTCGCTGCATAAAAGCGTGGATTGAAACAGTTATTATTGTATTGTTGTATCATTTTGCCGCATGGTTTGCCATGCGCCATTTTTTTAGTACACAAGCGCTTGCATCGGTTGGCTTTCTTCTGTAACTCCCGATTCATCGCTGTAATATTCCTCACGGAGAACATATACGCCGCACTCGGTGACATGGATTGCCTGCGCCTTGAGAAGTTTTTCAAGCGCTTGCGGATACAGTTCTACCGAATATTTCTGCGCCTTTCGCAGCAGACTGTAAAGCTGCCTGTCCGCATTGCCCGATGTAATATCGGCTATAATTCCACGGGCTTCATCGTTATAGGGAACAATAACCCCCTGCGTATTGCTGTCGATAACCGCAAAGGCTCTGCCTGCGCTGAGAGGAAGCCTGTAAAACGCCCTTAAAGGTATTTTTTTCAAGCCGCAGCGCACCGTTGAAACCGACAGCATATCAATAAGGCTGGTGTCTGCGCCGCAGTCCTCGGCGGGGTAGGAAAGCTCTTGGCTGCGCTCCCGGAAAAGCGCATCGTAAAATACCGACATACTTTCCGGCATAAGCAGGTCGCTGTCGCCGCATTGGTAAAAGGCTTCGCGCGAGGCGTTCTGGGCGCATTTTATTTCGGCAAGCTGTCCTAGTTTTTCTTCGTTCAGGTTAATTATGTATGTGCTGCAGCATGGATATTTACCGTTTCTGTTGCACCTGCCCGCCGCCTGCGCGGCATTATCCAGTCCCGCAAGCGAGCGTATAACGCACTTAAAGGATATATCCACACCCGCTTCAATAAGCTGTGTTGTTATGCAGATTACGCGTCTGCCGTCAGAAAGCGCTTCGCGCAGCCTGTCCATGGCTTCGCGCCTGTGCTGCGGACACATTGCGGTGCTTAGGTGAACGGTAAGCAAATCCTCGTCAGCCGCGGTAAGCTGCTTTGTTCTGCGGTAAATCTGTAAAGCGGCATTCTTGGTGTTGGCGATAAAAAGCGCGCTGCCTGTTTGCTTGAACTGTTCAAGGCAGAACTCCGCCGCCTCATAATAAGTATACCCCTGCGTTCTGGTTGCGTTGATTAGTACGGTACGCCTGAAACGCTCAAAATCCGCTGTAAAATCGCCTGTCATGCTGTCCTGTTCGTCCATAAGCAAGGGGAATTTATTGTCGCTGTCAAGCGGCGGCTGCGTTGCGCTGCACAGAACCACGGCAGTGCCGCAGATATGGCTTAGAAAATTTACCGCAAGATTGAACAGGTGGACGCATTTAAGCGGCAGCGACTGAACCTCGTCGATAATTATAACCGCATTGCAAAGTCTGTGGAAGCGCCGCACAGCGCAGGTGCGCCCCGAAAACATTGAGTTAAGAAGCTGCACAAGCGTTGTTGAAATAACGGGACTATCCCATCTTTCGGTATGATATTGATAAGCTGCAAGCTCGTCATAATCGCTGTCAAGCTCTGGGATAAAGTTGGAGTGATGTTCAAGATAAAACTCCTTATTATCCGTAAGACGGCGCAGTATATCGCTGTTTTGTTCCAGTATGGACATAAACGGCGCGGTGTAGATGATTCTGCCGCAGCCGAAATTCATGCAGTAATTTGTTGCAAAGCGCATTGAGGAAAGCGTTTTGCCGCCGCCTGTAGGCACGATAAGCCGCGTGACCCTGACCATATGTTCCGAAAACGCGGCACAGCGCTGTGAAATATCGGCGCGCGCCGCTGTTATTTCGCCCTGCTTTTGCGAAAGCCTTGCGCATTCTGCCGCTATATTATCCGCCATCGTTTCCCAAAGCTTCTCGGTGGGAACCGGCGGCTGCACGGGAGTGTTGTATTCAAAAGCGGCTGCGTTGGCTCTGTCTGCGTCAATCAATATAGAGGAAGCAAGCCGTTCCAGCATACCGCTGTAAAAGCTGAGGCGCTTATAAAGGCTGTCATTATCGGGGGCAGGCTGCGATATATCGGCTATTTTTCCGCATATCGAGTTGTATTCATCTGCGGCTTTTTCAAGCAGCCGAATGGTTTCCTCTCTTGGGAACAGGCTTTCATATGCGGCGACAATTTCATCATAAAATTCGTCTTTTGATGTGCGCCTTTTGGCGTAATCGGTTCCGTCCTTTTCAAGCCAATCGTGCAGCGAGTGGTGCGACAAAATCACCCGTGCGATAAACAGTGCGGCGTTGTTCTGCTGCGGCTTTGCAAGCGACAGTATATATTTTGCGCCTGCATAGCTGTGGTCGATGTCGCCGCGTTTATAGCCGCCTATTCCGTGTATGTAGTCGTTAAAGGCGGCGCACAGCTTTCCCATATCATGCAGCAGGCAAATAAGCTTGATTATTGCGGCTATGCCAAGCCCCGCTGCAAGCTTAACGCCTGTTTCGGCGGTGGATTTCAGGTGCAGCTCGGTTGTTTCGGTGCGGTCGCCGCTGATGTGGGCAATCATTTCCTGTGGTTTCATTTTAGCTACCTCGTTTTTTGTACGGCTTGTTTTTTTTATATCATTATAAACAAATCGCTGTGCGGCAGTCAAGCATAAATCGGGACAATTAAAATTTTGTGCAGACTTAACAATTTTGCGCAATTGCAGAGGCTTCAAGCGGTTGTTTGTACGATATTTATTATATTATGCTCCATTTCCGAAGATTTTTCAATATCCTTTGCGTGAAATGTCGAAATTCTTCCTGAAATGTAGTTTTTCTCTCCCATATTGAAGATTGACTTTTGTGGTTTGGTGTGATATAATAAGCGCAAGGCGTTTATTATACATTATTTTAATTGCCTTGCACGGAGCAAATCAAAGATTTGCTCCGTGCATATCGGCAAATTAACCCTATGCGCAAATCAGAAATGGTTTTGGCGTGCAATATTGAGGACGCGCTTATATAAACAAAGAACACAAAAAATAAAAAAGGAGTGTATGTCATGCTTAAAAACAAGGTTGCGGTAATCACGGGCGGAACAAGAGGTATCGGCTTTGCCGTTGCACAGGCTTTCCTAAGAAATGGTGCAAGGGTTGCCGTTTTAGGCTCGCGCAGGGAAACAGTAGATAAGGCGCTTGCAAAGCTTACTGCCGAAAATCCTGCGTGGGAGGTTATGGGACTTTATCCCGACCTTACCGATTACGCCGCGGTTGAAGCGGCTTTTGCCGAGGTTAAGGCAAACTTCGGCGGTATAGATATTCTGGTAAACAATGCGGGCGTTTCGGCGCGCGAGCCGATTGAAGCATATAATCCCGAAGCCTTCAAAAGTATTATGGATTTGAATGTAACTGCTGTGTTCAACGGCTGCAAGGCGGCGGTTCCTTATATGAAAGAGGCGGGCGGCGGCAGCATAATCAACACAAGCTCCATGGTGGCAAAATTCGGTCAGCCAAGCGGAGTTGGCTATCCCGCCTCAAAGTTCGCCGTAAACGGAATGACGGTAAGCCTTGCGCGCGAGCTTGGAAAGTACAATATCCGCGTAAATGCAGTTGCCCCCGGCGTAACCCGTACCGATATGGTTGCAGCGCTGCCCGAGGAAATGGTTGCGCGCGTTTCGGCGGGAATACCGATGGGCAGAGTGGGCGAGCCTGAAGAGGTTGCCAATGCCTTTGTGTTCCTTGCAAGCGGCATGGCAAGCTACATTTCGGGCGCTGTGCTTGCGGTTGACGGCGCTTCAATGAGCTGACAGACAAATCAAGATAAAAAAATAAGCGCCCGCTTTTAACAGCGAGCGCTTATCCTGTTTCGTCAGACTCTGACATTAAGCAGCGTACCCTTGCCATCGGGAGAGGGCATTGAATCCATCATGTCGATGATGCTATCCATAGAAGCTTCTGTGGCCTCCATAGTTTTCTTCATCATACCAATGGAAACGGAGTTCTGCAAATTTGCCATAGCCATGCCTGTTGCCAGTGCGGCAATTGAAGATTCCATAAAAACGCCTCCTTGCCTTTTTACTCACTTATAGTCTACCACATTTTCCTCATATTGTCAAGCGTAAAGTTTTTTTGGGTAAATGCCACAAATTTTACAAAACATATTGATTTTTTGGGAAATGTGTTGTATACTATAACTAGTAGTATATACTTATTAAGCAAAGGAGAAATCTGTTATGGAATCCAATATACTTCTTGAAAGCGGTACTAACGAGCTTGAGGTGCTTGAGTTTATGGTGGGTGACCAGTGCTTTGGCATAAACATCGCCAAGGTTACCGAGATTATGAACTATACTCCCGTTATCCCCGTGCCTGACGCTCCGCCTGAGTTTGAGGGCGTTTTCACGCCCCGCGATACTGTTATTTCCGTTATTGATTTACATAAGGTCCTCAACAGAGAAAGCAATGATGTGGAGCATGATTTGCTTATCGTGTGCCATTTCAACCAGATGGACGCAGGCTTCCACGTTACAGCCGTTAAGGGCATTCAGCGTATTTCGTGGGAGGATATAGAAAAGCCGCCTGCAATTTCGGGCGATGGCGCAACAAACATTGCGACAGGCATTGCAAAGCTTAAGGACCATATCATTCTTATCCTTGATTTTGAAAAGATTGTTTCCGACCTTAACCGCGCCGCTGTGCTTGATACCTCGGGCGTTATCAGAGGCACTGGCAACTTTGACGACAAGCACATTGTTATAGCGGAGGACTCCCCGTTCCTTAACACGCTTATCGTAAATACGCTGAACGAAGCAGGCTATAAAAATGTTGTCCACTTTGACAACGGCAAGGACGCGTGGGAATACATCAGCGGCCATAAGGAGCTTGGCGGCGATATGCGCCAGCATATTTCCTGCCTTATCAGCGATATTGAAATGCCCAAGATGGACGGACATCACCTTACAAAGCTTATCAAGGACGACCCGCAGCTTAAGTGCATACCCGTTTATCTGTTCTCCTCGCTGATTAACGAGCAGATGCGCGCAAAGGGAGAAGCAGTCGGCGCAGATGCGCAGTTTTCAAAGCCGCAGATAAGCGGACTTATCAAGCACATGAACGAAAATATCTGATATATTTTTGGCTTAAAGGGCTGCATGGCTGTGTGCTGTGCAGCTTTTTTGCTTAACAACAAAAAAGCTATGGACAACCTGCCGCCGCCGTGTTATAATTATTGTATGGGTTACAGCAGACTGCATACATATTTAACAGGCTGCGGCGGTTTCCCTTAGAGCAACACCGTACATAATTTTTGTGCGGTGTTGCCTTAAAACAGAAAAGAACAAAAGAAAACAAAATGAAAGGAGCGCCAATATAATGATAATCGACGCACACGCACACATTTTCCCCGAAAAAATCGCTGCAAAGGCAGCTGTGGGGATAGGTGATTTTTACAACATACCCATGGACAGCAACGGAACGCTGTCAACCCTGCTTAAGCTATGCGACGAGTCGGGTATTGACCGCTGCATTGTTCATTCTGTGGCTACCGTTCCGCATCAGGTGGAAAGCATCAACAACTTTATCGCTGAAAGTGTGCGGCAGTATCCCGACAGGCTTATAGGCTTTGCCGCGCTTCACCCCGATTATGAGGATATCGCGGGCGAAACAGAGCGCGCCATCGGCTTGGGCCTGCGCGGAATTAAGCTTCACCCCGATTTTCAGAAATTCAGAATTGATGATGAGGCAGCGTTCCCGATATATAAGGCGGCTGTAAAGCATTCGCTGCCCGTGCTGTTCCATGCGGGCGATTACCGCTATGATTTTTCGGGTCCCGAAAGACTTCGCCATGTGGTGCAGCTTTTCCCCGATATGAAGATAATCGGCGCGCATTTTGCAGGCTGGTCAGAGTGGGATAAGGCGGAGAAAATTCTTGCGGGCAGCGGAATTTATGTTGACCTTTCAAGTTCGCTTTACGATATGACCCCCGAAAGGGCAGCGGAGCTTATCCATGCCTACGGTGCAGACAGGGTAATGTTCGGCACGGATTATCCCATGTGGACGGCGGCGGAGGAGCTGGAGCGCTTCAATAAAATCCCCCTTACCGAGGAGGAACGCGAGCTGATACTGTACAAAAACGCCCTGCGGCTGCTGGGCGAGGAATAACGGAGGTACTGCATGAAAAAATTGATTTGCTTAGTAACGGCGGCGCTTGTTATGCTGACGGCAGCTGTCACCGCCTCGGCAGAGTGCGAAAGCGCACAGCAGGCGGTCGATAACATAAATGTCGGCTGGAATCTGGGCAACACATTCGATTGCAAGGGCGACTGGATAAACGGCGGCGTTGAAGCCTATGAAACCGCGTGGGGAAATCCTACGGTTACGCGGCAGCTTATAAAGGGCGTGAAGGCGGCGGGCTTCGGCGCGATACGCCTGCCCGTTACATGGGACGCTCATGTTGACAGCAAGGGAAATATCGACAAGGCGTGGCTTGACCGCGTGCAGCAGGTTGTGGATTACATTTTGGATGAGGGCTTATACTGCGTGCTTAATGTTCACCATGACGGCGGCGGTGACGGCTGGCTTGTCGCTTCGTCCGAGAGTGCAAACGGCAGCGCCGGTACACGCTTCAAGGGACTGTGGACTGGTATCGCAGTCCGCTTCAAGGACTATGATGAGCGCTTGATTTTCGAGTCCTTCAACGAGGTTCTAGATACCAACAGAAGCTGGACATCAAGCACCACTGAGGACGGGTATTCTGCGCTGAATAAGCTTAATCAGATTTTTGTGGACGCTGTACGCGCCGTTGGCGGCAATAACTCCACAAGAAATCTTATGGTGCAGACCTATTCGGGGTCAAGTTCTGATATAACGCTGAGAAGCTTCGTTCTGCCGAAGGATACGGCTGACGGACATCTGATAGTACAGGTACACAGCTATGACCCGCAGGGCTTTACCTATACAGAGGCAACATGGACAACCATGACCGATACATGGGGCAGCGATGACCAGATTGAAACGATAGAGTATCTTTTTGATGTGCTGGAGGATTATTCCGACAGCCTTGGCGTTCCGTTTGTGGTTGGCGAGTTCGGCGCGCAGAGCAAGAATAATGACGTCGCCCGTGCGCAGTATGCCGCGCTTATGGTTGCCGAGGGTGCAAAGGCGGGCATTAAGTGCTTCTGGTGGGATAACGGTGCGGATTTCAGAATTATAAACCGCACAACGGGAGATGTAACCTCCGCCGAAATCGTCAAAGCGCTTGTGGATAATGCACAGAGCAGCGGCAATAATGCTGTTCTGCGCGGTGACGCAAACGGCGATGGAAAAGTCAATTCCGCAGATGCCTCCGCAATCCTGAAATACAGCGTGGGTCTTGGCAAGGTCAACATGAACGCCGCAGATTTTGACGGCAATGGAAAAGTGAACGCAGCGGACGCTTCGGCAGTGCTGAGGTATTGCGTGGGACTGTGATTTTTGCCCCAAAAATGAAAGTTGCACATTTTGATAAATTCAAAACAATGTTAAATGTGCCGCGTATCGCGTGCAAGGGTTGAAACAAAATGTGCATTGTAAACAAAATATATTTTTGTGATGAAAAATTGCAAAAAAAATCTTGCAAAATCGCAGGGTTTGTTGTATAATGAATTTGTCAGATAAGGGCGGTGCAAGCTGCCGATGTGACATAAGTCATTTTTAGGAGGAATTTACCAATGGCATTAAAAAATCAGTACCTCATTGACCTGCTTGAGAGAGTTAAGAAAAGAAACGCAGGCGAGCCTGAATTTATTCAGACAGTTACAGAAGTTTTTGAGAGCATTGAGCCTGTAATCGACCAGCGCACAGACCTTGTTGAAGCAGGTGTGCTTGAGCGCATTGTAGAGCCTGAAAGACAGGTTATGTTCCGTGTTCCGTGGGTTGACGACAACGGCAAGACACAGGTAAACCGCGGCTTCCGTGTACAGTTCAATTCCGCTATCGGCCCGTACAAGGGCGGCCTTAGATTTGCCCCCAACGTATACCTTGGTATCATCAAGTTCCTCGGCTTTGAGCAGATTTTCAAGAACTCCCTTACATCGCTCCCCATGGGCGGCGGCAAGGGCGGCTCTGACTTTGACCCGCAGGGCAAGTCCGACGGAGAGGTTATGCGTTTCTGCCAGAGCTTTATGACAGAGCTTTACAGACACATCGGCGCAGACCTTGACGTTCCCGCAGGCGATATCGGCGTAGGTGCGCGTGAAATCGGCTATATGTTCGGTCAGTACAAGAGATTGAAGAACGAGTTCACAGGCGTTCTGACAGGCAAGGGCATTCCTTACGGCGGTTCCCTTATCCGTCCCGAGGCAACAGGCTATGGCGCTGTATACTACACCACCAATATGCTTGAGCATTTCGGCGATACCATCAAGGGCAAGACCTTTGCAATCTCAGGCTTCGGCAACGTTGCATGGGGTACAGTAAAGAAGGTAAACGAGCTTGGAGGCAAGGTTGTTACAATCTCCGGTCCTGACGGCTATGTTTACGACCCCGATGGCATTTCCACCGATGAAAAGGTTGACTATATGCTTGAAATGCGCGCTTCCTGCCGTAACAGAGTGCAGGATTATGCAGACAAGTTCGGTGTTGAGTTCCATGCAGGCGAGAAGCCCTGGGGCGTTAAGGCTGACATCATCATGCCCTGCGCTACACAGAACGAGGTTGGCATGGCAGAGGCTGAGAAGATTGCTGCAAACGGCGTTAAGTACTATGTTGAGGTTTCCAATATGCCTACAACCAACGAGGCTATTGCATTCCTGAAGTCCAAGGGCGTTATCGTTGCTCCATCCAAGGCTGTTAATGCGGGCGGCGTTGCTGTTTCCGGTCTTGAGATGAGCCAGAACTCCATGCGTTACAGCTGGACAGCAGAGGAAGTTGACGCTAAGCTTAAGGGCATCATGAAGAACATCTTCACATCTTCCGTTGAGGCTGCAAACAAGTACGGCCTTGGCGATGACCTTGTAGCAGGCGCTAACATCGCAGGCTTTATCAAGGTTGCAGAAGCTATGAAGGCACAGGGCTGCGTTTAATACATAGCGTTTTTTCAGATAATTGCAAAGGGCGCTGCACTTGGTGCAGCGCCCTTACAGACTGTAGACAAAGTCCAATTTGCCCGCGCAGCGGGCTTTTGAAATCAATTTTTTGCCTCGGCTTTGCCGAGGCAAAAAACACTTCTATCCGCACCAGTGTGCGAATTGTCGGCAACGCCGACAATGAGTGCGCGCAGGGCGGATGTTTCGGCGGAAAACCCCGCAAGGGGTTTTTCGACGGCCTGAAAGGGCGCTGCACTTGGTGCAGCGCCCCTATTCTGTCATAAAGGCGCGGGTGCTTTGCTTTCCCACTTGAAAAAATATGAAATATCTGCTATAATATTCTTGCACGATAAAAAGGGGGGTACTATGAGCAACATTACCTACAAGTACATCAAAAATAACAAGGATATCCAGACCTATATAAATTACGCTGACGCGGCGCTCAGCACTATCGGCTATACGGAGCATTCCAACGCCCATGTGGAGCGCGCGGCTGCTACCGCCTATATGATTTTAAGTCGGCTTGGTTATGACGAGCGCACCTGCGAGCTTGCACAGATTGCCGCTTATATGCACGATATCGGCAATGTTGTAAACCGCGTTGACCATGCGCAGAGCGGTGCGGTTATGGCGTTCCGTTTGCTGGATAATCTTGGTATGCCTGCGGACGAAATTTCGCTGATAGTTTCCGCCATCGGCAACCATGACGAGCATACGGCAAGTCCCGTCACGCCAATTGCGGCGGCGCTTATCATCGCGGATAAATCAGATGTGCGGCGTTCCCGCGTGCGCTCCAAGGACGGCCCGTTTGTGCCAAGCGACGAGAACCTTGCCGCCGATATTCACGACCGCGTAAACTACGCCGTGGAGCGTTCGGAACTGTATTTTTCGGACGACTGCCGCGAGATTATTCTGGAGCTTGACCTTGACCTTAAAATTTCGCCCGTTATCGAGTATTTTGAGATTTTCCTCACCCGCATGAACCTTTGCCGCCGCGCCGCCGAAAGCCTTGGCGTTGCGTTTGGTCTGGTAATTAACGGCGCGCGTATCCTGTGATTTGCTAATATGACGGATTTGCGGGGTAAAAGGACAGCTATTTGATAAAATTTGTTGAAAATTCAAAAAAGCCCTTGCAATTCGGGCGAAAATATAGTATCATATTATTGACGCAGTAAGCTGCTTTGGCGCGGCGCTTGCGTGACAAAATGCAATGTCAGGAGATAGTGCAATGATATCGTTACTCAGCTTTTGTGCAGAATACGTTTATCGCTTCCGTTCTCATGGCATAAGTGCATTTAATTGACGATTTTAGGTTATTACGGCTGTATTGGAATATACAGCCTTTTGTTTTGGAAAGGAACGTGAAATTATGGCAGATATCAAAAAGGTTGCCGTTATCATGGGCAGTGACAGCGATTTTCCCGTTGTTAAAAAGGCGGCGGAGGTTCTTAAGGAGTTTGGTGTTCCGTTTGAGCTTCATGTGCTTTCTGCGCACCGTTCGCCCAGGGAGGTTGCGGCTTTTGCTTCCTCGGCGCATGAGAACGGCTTCGGCGTTATCATCGCAGCGGCAGGCATGGCGGCGCACCTTGCAGGAGCGGTTGCGGGAAATACAACCCTGCCTGTAATTGGTATTCCCGTTAAGGCAAAGGCTCTTGAGGGCATGGACGCGCTGCTTGCAACGGTTATGATGCCCCCTGGAGTTCCTGTTGCAACAGTAGGTGTGGACGGCGCTGCAAACGCGGGTTATCTTGCGGTGGAAATTCTTTCCGTTGCAAATGACGAACTTGCACAGAAGCTTGCCGATTTCAAGAAAAAGCAGAACGAAAAGAACCTTGAAGCAGACAGAAAAATTGCAGAGATGGCAAAGGAAATCTGAAAGCCTGCACCTGCCAACGCTTGGGCAGATTTTCAGACCTGAACAGGAGATATAAAAAAATGGGCGGATTTTTTGGAGCGGCTTCCAAAAACGATTGTATCACAGACGTTTTCTTTGGAACCGATTATCATTCACATCTTGGCACAAAGCGCGGCGGTATGGCTGCGTACTCACCCGAAAAGGGCTTCCAGCGCGCAATTCACAGCATTGAGAACACGCCGTTCAGAACAAAGTTCGAAAAAGACGCGGTGGATATGCGCGGAAAGCTTTGTATCGGCTGTATAAGCGACACACACCCGCAGCCGATTATCGTGCGCTCAAAGCTTGGCTGCTACGCCGTTGCAAATATCGGTGTTATCAATAACGCGGACGAGCTTTTCAACGGACTTATGCAGATGGACTATGCAAGCTTTGAAACGCTTTCAAGCGGCGCTATCAACTCAAATGCGCTGGTGTCGGTGCTTATCTCACACAAGGATAACTTTGTGGACGGTATTCGCTATGCGCAGCGCAAGATTGAGGGTACGCTTAACCTCGCCATAATGACCGAGGACGGCATTATCTGCGCGCGCGACAGACTGGGCAGGCTGCCGATTATCATAGGCAGGCGCGGCGACGGCTACTGCTTTTCACTGGAGCATTTCGCTTTTCAGAAGCTTGGATACGAAACCTATAAGGAGCTTCGCCCCGGCGAGATTGTAAAGCTTACCGCGGACGGCTGTCAGGTGCTTGCAGAGGGCTATGACGATATGCAGATGTGTACGTTTATGTGGACGTACTACGGCTACCCAACGGCGGTATACGAGGGCGTTACGGTTGAAACCATGCGCACCAGAAACGGCGAAATTATGGCGGAAACCGATATCAAGAACGGCACACTGCCCGATGTTGATTATGTGTGCGGCGTTCCCGATTCGGGAGTTCCTCATGCCATCGGTTATGCAAACAAGAGCGGTATTCCGTTTGCGCGTCCGTTTGTAAAATACACTCCCACATGGCCGCGAAGCTTTATGCCGCAGAGCCAGTCCATGCGCAACATGGTTGCAAAGATGAAGCTTATCCCGATACATGAGCTTATTTCGGGCAAGAAGCTGCTGTTTGTTGACGACAGCATTGTGCGCGGCACGCAAATGCGCGAAACCGTTGAATTTCTGTACGAAAACGGTGCGAAAGAGGTTCATATGCGCTCCGCCTGCCCGCCGATAATGTACGGCTGCAAATATCTTAATTTCTCCCGCTCAAATTCCGAGATGGAGCTTATAGCACGCCAGATTATAAACGAGCGCGAGGGCGAGGCGGGCGTTAAGTATATCGCCGAGTACAGCGACACCAAGACCGAGCGCGGACGCTATCTGCGCGATGAAATCTGCCGCAGGCTGAAGCTTACCTCGCTTGAGTTCCAGACGCTTGAGGGCACGGTAAAGGCGGTAGGTCTGCCCGAGTGCAAGCTGTGCAGCTACTGCTGGACGGGCAAAATTCCACCCGAAAGTCCCGAATTTTTGCAGATGAGTATGCTGTAAGGGCTTTAATTACACGATAAAGACCGCCTACAGGGTTTTTGAACTTTGCGGGTGCAACCATAATCTTAAAGGAGTAAAATTATGACTAACAGTTACAGTGACAGCTATAAGGCGGCGGGCGTTGACGTTACCGCAGGCTACGAGGGCGTTCGCCTGATGAAGACAGATGTTGAGCGCACAAAAATCCCCGGCTGCATAAGCGGTATCGGCGGCTTTGGCGGACTTTTCATGCCCGACCTTGCAGGAATGAAGGAGCCTGTTCTGGTAAGCGGCACGGACGGCGTTGGCACAAAGCTTAAAATCGCCATGCTGCTGGACAAGCACGATACCATCGGCATTGACGCAGTTGCAATGTGCGTGAACGATATTATCTGCTGCGGCGCAAAGCCCCTGTTTTTCCTTGACTACATAGCAATCGGAAAGAACGTTCCCGAAAAGGTTGCGCAGATTGTAAAGGGCGTGGCCGATGGCTGCGTTATGGCAGGCTGCGCGCTTGTCGGCGGTGAAACCGCAGAGCACCCCGGCATGATGGCGGAGGACGATTACGATATCGCAGGCTATTCCACAGGTATTGTCGATAAGGCCAAGATACTTGACCCGTCCTCAATCAAGGCGGGCGACGCTATTATCGGCATTGCTTCAAGCGGCGTTCACTCCAACGGCTTCTCACTGGTAAGAAAGGTGTTTGATGTAAACGAGGAGAACGTTAGGGAATTTTATCCCGAACTTGGCATGACGCTTGGCGAGGCACTGCTTACCCCCACAAGAATTTATGTAAAGCCTGTGCTTGACCTTATAAGCAAGCTGGAAGTAAAGGGAATTTCGCACATTACCGGCGGCGGTTTCTATGAGAACCTGCCCCGTATGCTTCCCGATGGCATAACCGCAAAAATCAAGAAGGGCAGCTATCCTGTCCCCGCAATATTCACTCTTATGCAGCAAAAGGGAAATATCCCCGAGCATGATATGTACAATACCTTCAATATGGGCGTTGGCATGGCTATTGTTGTGAACAGCGCAGACGCTGATAAGGCGGTTGAAATCCTTAAAGCAAACGGTGAAAACGCATTTGTTATCGGTGAAACAATCAGCGGTGACAGCGTGGTGTTTGAGTAATAAAATCGGTTGTTAAGTCGCATTTTGCTGTAAAAAAATAGGAATGTGAAATATGGATAATTTTAACCTTAACATAAATGTCGGTCATGGCGGTATTGAAATAAACGGAAAGAAAATTCAGCTGCCCTGTCATATCGGCAGTTTGAAAAAAATCCTTGGCGAGCCTAGGGTGAGCCGTTTTGCTCCCATGGAGTACGGCGAGGAGGACTTAACTGACGAAGAAGTGGATATGCTGAACGAGGACTGCGCCGACAATACTATCTACATATGGGATAATTTTGGCGTAATTTGCTATACATGCGATGGCAAAAATGCAGAAACAATTTCGATTTATCTGCGCGACAGCAAGCTTGAGGAAAGAGCGGATATTTACCCGCAGCAGAATTTCGGCGGCAGGCTTACGATTTTTGACGAGCCGTGGGTTAATGCTCTGGAATCAGGCGAGGAGTTTGAGGACAGCAAGTCGATTGTTTTAGGCGATTATTCAGTTTACGGATTTTATGCCGATATGGAGCAGCATTTGTTTGAGAAAGAAACAAAGTACTTCATGATTGATATTACGCTGTGTGAGGATATGTATAGCTAAGCGGCAAGGTTCATAATACAAATCGGTTGAGGAGCGGCTATGAAAAATATTGTGGTTCTGGTGTCGGGCGGCGGCACTAATTTACAGGCGCTTATTGACGCAGAGAAGCGCGGTGAAATCAAAAACGGCAAAATCACCTGCGTTATCGCAAGCAGGGCGGACGCCTACGCGCTGACCCGCGCCGAAAATAACGGCATAAAAACGCGCGTGCTGGTTCGTAAGGACTATGCGGACGTTGCGGCTTACAGCAGGGCAATGGCTGACGCGCTTACCGAGGAAAGGGCAGATCTGGTAGTTTACGCGGGCTTTATGACGATACTGGACGAGCAGGTCTGCGGCGCTTTTCCGTACAAGATGATTAACGTTCACCCTGCGCTTATACCAAGCTTCTGCGGCAAGGGTTTCTATGGGCTGCACGTTCACGAGGCGGCGCTTGCAAAGGGCGTTAAGGTTTCGGGCGCAACGGTGCATTTTGTCACTGCGGAGTGCGACGGCGGTCCGATTATTCTGCAAAAGGCTGTCGAGGTTCAGCAGGGCGATACTCCAGAAACGCTTCAGAAGCGCATAATGGAGCAGGCAGAGTGGAAGATACTGCCGCAGGCGGTGTCGCTGTTCTGTGAGGACAGGATAATAGTTAAAGATGGGGGTACGCAGATACTATGAAAACGGTAGAGCTTTATCCCAGCAGGAAATTCAACGGAACAGAGGGAGAGGTTTTTTCCTCGCTGTTCAACAGAAAAATCCATATTGAGGCAAAGCGCCTTGACGAAGGTTATACAAGAAAATCAGCAGAATTTTTTGCAAATCTCCCTGAGGAGATGATAAGAACCATTCTTAAATGCACCGCAGAATATGTGCTTGCGCTGGTTGACGATTACGGAGAGGATTTTTATCCCGCAGATGAGTTTGATTTTGACGAGGATACGCCGTTCGGCAGAGTTATGGATTACATAGAGCCTGTTGTTCTTTCTGTTATCGATGATAAGGTGTTTGCTGTGGAGGAACTTAAGCCTGCGTTCCGCCTTACGCTTGCGTTTACGCCAATTGCAGATGAAAATATAGAGTGGACGGTTACCGAGGACGGCGTGCTTTACGTTGGCGAAGCGGCTAATACCTCGCCGTGGGATAAGTCTACGTTCAAAAAGGGCTGGAATTTTGTTTGAGAGGACAGACCTATGAATGAGGAAAAATTCAGCGGCAAGGCGGATTTGTACGAGATGTCGCGTCCGTCCTATTCGGGCGAGGCTATCGACCTTATAAAAAGCAATATCCCTGCGGGCAGCAGAATTGCGGATATCGGCGCAGGCACGGGAATATTCACACGGCAGCTTGTTTTGGCAGGCTTTGAGGTGTGTGCGGCAGAGCCTAACGCGGATATGCGTCAAAGGCTTGCCAATTGCGGCGCGGAGGTTGTCTGCGCTTCTGCGGAGAATACAGGTCTGCCCGAAAAATCGTTTGCGCTTGTAACGGCGGCGCAGGCATTCCACTGGTTTGACGGAGAAAAATTCCGCAATGAGTGCCGCAGAATACTCGTCGATGGAGGAAAGGTTCTGCTGCTCTGGAATAACGAGGACAAAGCCGCGCCGATAATAAACGATATAAACGAGGTCTGCCGCAGCTTTTGCACGCAGTACAAGCCGCGTGCAGAGTTCCGCAATGAGCTTGACGAGGACGGCTTTTTTGCAGAATATAAAATTTACAATTTCCGCAATGATTTGATTTTGGACAGGGAGCGTTTTATCGCAAACAGAATGTCGCGCAGCCATGCACCGCAGCGCGGCGACAGCAATTACACAGAAATGGAAAGCGCGCTTTCGCGGCTTTTTGATAAACACAGCAGCAACGGCACAGTAACAATCCCGAATATCACAACGTGCTATTTGGGTACAGTATGAGGAGGACAATATGGACTATATCACACTTGACAAGGAGCTTAACTCTCTCAGCTATCACGGCAGAGGAATTGTAATCGGCAAATCCGCTGACGGCAAAAAGGCGGTTACAGCCTATTTTATCATGGGCAGAAGCGAGAACAGCCGCAACCGCGTTTTTGTTGAGGACGGCGAGGGTATCCGCACACAGGCGTTCGACCCATCAAAAATGGTTGACCCGCACCTTATAATCTACGCGCCCGTTCGCGTGCTTGGCAACAAGACAATCGTAACAAATGGCGACCAGACCGACACAATTTATGACGGCATGGACAAGCAGATGACCTTTGAGCAGAGCCTGCGTTCCCGCGAGTTTGAGGACGATAAGCCTAACTGGACGCCCCGCATTTCCGGCATAATCCATCACGAAAACGGCGCGATGAATTACGCAATGTCGATCCTTAAAAGCGCTGACGGCGATGGTTCTTCCTGCCGCAGATATACCTTTGCATACAGCAATCCCATGAACGGCAAGGGCAGCTTTATCCACACCTACGCTGGCGATGAGGCAAACGGCAGGCTTCCAAGCTTTGAGGGTGAGCCTAAGAACGTTATTATCCCCGATATGGATATCGACAGCTTTACCGATTTTGTATGGAACAACCTCAACAAGGACAACAAGGTATCGCTTTTCACAAGATATATCGACCTTGAAACAGGCGAGTACGAAAGCCGAATTGTAAACAAGAATGTGTAAAAGGAGTGCAAAATCATGAACGAACTTGAACTGAAATACGGCTGCAACCCCAACCAGAAGCCTTCGCGCATTTTTATGGCGAACGGCGCTGACCTCCCCATTGAGGTGCTTAACGGCAGACCCGGCTATATCAACTTTATGGACGCATTCAACGGCTGGCAGCTTGTAAAGGAGCTTAAGGCTGCAA